>JAUYJB010000032.1 GCA_030688605.1 Hyphomicrobiales bacterium | reverse complement strand
CCGGCCGGTGGCGGTGGGATCGTCGATCCCATGAGCGCATTAGAGCACGATATGCAATGGTTGCCAAGATGTTATTTTGTACAGTAGTCGCCCCGTGTGGTTAGGGGAGGAGTGATGCGCCGAGCGAGCCGTACTGACGCCACGCAGGCCGAAATCGTCGCCGCGTTGCGCAAGGTCGGCGTGTCGGTGGAGGTCATAGGTCTGCCGTTCGACCTGGTGCTCTACAACCCGCGCCAGCAGGAAATGTCCTTCGGGGAGTGCAAGACGCCGCGGCCGACAAGCGAGGGCGGCGGGCATGGGCTGACGAAGCTTCAGGTCGAATGGGTCAGTAAATGGCCTGGCCGGATTTACATTTTCCGTTCCGCCGAGGATGCGGTGCGGCAGGTGCTCGGCGAAGAGGTTATGGCATGAGCAAAGAACAAGAAAAGTGTTACTGGCGCTGTCTAATTGTTGAGTTGCAGCGCGTGATGACGATTGCTGAGATTGCTGAGGAAGTGGGCGTCAATGACCGCCAAGTGTGGCGCTGGAAGGAAGGCGGTCGACCGAAAGGCATGAACGCGATTCGTGTTTACTTGCTCCACGTGAAACGCTGTCCCGAGGGACACTGTCCGATGGGGCATGTTCAAGTAGATGGAACGCTCCAGAATATCGTGGTCAAAGCACCTCATTAGGCGGATGTGGTGATTGCGTTAACCCATACCGACGGCTGCAGGACGTTTGCCATGCCCGAGGCTATCGCTACGATCGCGGATGCCGGCGCGTCGTTGAACGGCGTTCGCTCGATCGTCCGGCTTATCGATGGGCGCTGCTTCGAGGCCCGCGAGACGGTCGAGGAATTGCTAGCCGCTACAACGCCCCCAGAGCCTCGCTCAACCGCTCAGGTACCAGACCCTCACCAGCCAAGCCCGAGCGCAGCCACGCGCCTGCCAGCGGGCCGCAGGGCTTGAATCCGTGATTCCGGAACGACAAACATTGGCCCCTACATACGAGCGCGACCAGCGGCGTGACTTCAACAGCGGCGATGACAGTGCCCGGGGCCTAAGCAACAGTACGAGGGCCAATCTCCGCAACCGCTGGACTGATAGATGACCCCGATCGCCGACACCGAGTACTGGCGCATCGGCAAATACACCGTGCAGTCCCGACCGCGCCCCGACAATCCCGCGTTCAGCCTGTTCGTCGTGTTCCACGGCTTACGGCTTGTCGGCAAATCGTTCTCACGCCCCGATCTTGGTTGTTGCCGCTGGCTCGAGCTCGGTCGCTATGCCGAGCGCAGCCACGAACCGTTGACCTACCGCGAGCGTCAAGAGAAGCGCCGGCCTGGCCGCGGGCACGCAGACATGCCCAAGGACCGCTGCGCGTGACATCCACGGCCAATGCCTTCCTGAGCTTTATGTCCGCTGAGGCGCTTTCGTTGGTAGAGCAGGCAAAAAAGTATCGTGCCATGATGGAACATTTAAAGGCAGATGATCCGAATCGTGCGATCTACGCGGATATCATTCGCGATTTGTTAGAAAGATCGCGCCGCATTTCCACGTTCACGAGATGCTTGAGCAAATAGAGCAGCTCTACCGCTCCGGCCTCAGCTTCCGAATCATCGGGAGCATTCTGGGCAAAGACGAAAGCACCATTCGATATCACCTGTGGAAACTCCCCTATTACAGAGCGATGGTCGATAGAGTTCTCCTATCCCGCTTAGCACACGCGCAGGGGAAACGACTCAAAAACGCTATCTGGCAACTGCGCCGACATCGCCCGAAGCTCTACAAGCGCTACCTGCTCCGCAATGCGCCAGATCTGCCGAATCCGGTTCGTTTCGGCCTTGAATGGCGCGCGGACTGTCCTAAGTGCTTGAAGCAAAAGGCTGTTTACGCGCGCAAGGTAAAAGCGGCCTGGCAGTGGTCGTGCTCTGTGTGCGGGGCTGAGGATGGCTGAGGCGCGTCTTTGTAGGGGATGCAAGGCGGTGCATGACCCGTTGCTGACGTGCGCTGTGGCGAGGCGTAGGGCGTCTGGCGTGGTGGTTAACGCTCCGGTGGTTAACGCGGTGGTGGTTAACGCGGTGGTTAACGCGCGGAGCAAGGACAGGCACAGGAATACGCCGGAGCGGCGAGCGTACGTGGCGAAGAAGATGAGGGAGCACAGGAGGCGGGCATGAGCGTTGTTTCTGCGCCAATCTGGCCGGAATCGATCCTCGCGCATAGTGCGAATAAATTAATCGATGTGCTATCAGGGACTTGCGCTCCTATTTAACATAATGACTATTGGCAGACGCATGAATCCAGCTCATGTGGCGTCCGACCGGGGGGGTCACGTCCTTATTGCGAGCGCACGCCCCCCGATGCAGAAGGGGTCCCCACGCCTGTACCCGGACTTGGTTTTTCTGGCGGCGCGCGAAAAATTTTCACGTGTACGATGCGTGCCCCAGATGATCTCTGGGCGCATTCGAGAGAGATTTTTCAAGTTTGTGATGCCTGTTCCGTGGACTGGGTGCCACGAGTGGCTGGGCTCGCTGGATGGCACCGGTCGCGGAAGGGTGCGGATTGGCCTGCCGCGCAACACTGCCCCTGCTATCGCGGCTCGAGTCGCGTACGAGATTGAGCACGGCGCGATACCGGCGGGGCTGAACGTGCTGCACAGATGCGACAACCCGAGGTGCGTGAGCCCGGCGCATCTTTTCGTTGGCACCGACTCGGACAACATGCGGGACATGGTTGCCAAGGGGCGTGGGCGGAAAGCAAAGACGCACTGCGTCCGTGGCCATCTGCTTTCTGAGGGACTACTTTGGCGCGGGAAACGTATTTGCAGGTTATGTGACCGCGTGCGGGGCGCGGCCTATCGACAACGAAAAAGAACCAGCCAGCTAGCGAGTCCTTGATGCTGTTTTTTTCCCATCGTGTATCTGCGCCCGAGATGACGTCGCAGAACGTGGTGAATGTGGAGGTGACGCTTGAGAGGATTCGGCATGAGCTTGTTTCGTGCACGGGATCGAACACGTTGGCGGTGGTGTTCATGGTGGCGGTGGTTGGAGGTCGGGAGGGTCGCGGCGCGGTCGTAGGTCATAGCGGGGGATGGGACGAGGCGACGTGGTTTCTGTTGTCGCTGGTGAATGACGCGCAGTCGAATTTTCCGAGGTGGCGCAAGTGGCTTGTGAGTAAATTGCTTCGGGTGCGGCGCTGGAGGGGGTTATGACGGTCTTGCACAGGTGCGAGCGGGAGCAGGTTTCGGACGATCCGAATGTTGAAGATTTCGGGCCGGCGGTTGAATTGTGCGAGGCGCGCGGCGATGGGTCTTTGTGGGTATCGAACGGGGAATACGCATCGCGGGTGAATTACTGCCCATTCTGCGGGCACAAGGCCCTGGTGCCGAGATGAGCGCGCTGCCCGTCGCGGATCCAGGCCCGATGGCGAGGCTGGAGGTGGTGAAGGCGGACGCTGGTGCGCCGTCGGTGATTTTTCAGCGCTTGGCCGATGGGGAGTCGCTGAAGGAGATTGCGAAGCAGTGGGCGGTGCCGAAGGGTCGGTTTGTGGAATGGTTTACGACGACGCATACGGACCTGTATGACGCGGCGCTGAAGGTGAGGGCGGCGGATTTGGCGCTGGAGGCGATCGACATTGCGGACACTCCCGAGAAGGGCGTCAAGACGAAGACGCGGCCGGACGGTTCGCTAGAGGTGTCCGAGGGCGACATGATCGAGCACCG
>JAUYJB010000031.1 GCA_030688605.1 Hyphomicrobiales bacterium | reverse complement strand
CGGGTGCCGGTCTTATCGGTTGCGTCGTATCCGGCATTGGAATTTTTCTCGGCACGTATCCAATCGAAGGCTTCACAAAATAAGAGCTCTGCGTATTCTCCAATCGGCGCGTTGGCGCTTCGAATGATGCCGCGCGCCTTCTATTCGTCGAGCACATGATAATGGAGGCGCAACAGGGCCTCGGCAGTGTTTGTACGAAGATCGCGCATGCTCGCTAATTTCCGCTTCGGGACAAATTGGCTGTAAGCTTTTCTGATGGGCATGAGGTTACAACTCGCACGTAAATATTTGAGCAACCGCAGACCATACGAATTGAATAATATTGCAGACATGCTGGAAAGGTCAGTTGGCGGTCGCGCATGCGCTTCGGCATCGGCATGAACACCGACCACACGCTGGAAGAGGTCGGCCAGCAGTTTTCCGTCACCCGCGAGCGCATCCGCCAGATCGAGGCGAAAGCTTTGCGCAAGCTCAAACACCCATCGAGATCGCGCAAATTGCGGAGCTTCCTCGATAACTAACCGATCTGGCGGATTCTTAGCTGTCGATCAGCTTGTCCTTCTCGCTTGCTCCGGCTTCGCCGGCGCTCGAAGGGCTGATCTTGTCAGATCGAGGCCAAGGCGCTGAGGAAGCTGAAGCATCCGTCGCGGAGCCGGAAGCTGCGGAGTTTCCTCGATAACTAGCCGCCGAGTTCTTTACCAATTTCCTCAGCACCCGCCGCTCGACCCGCCAGCGGCTCCAAATCAACAATCCTCCTCCCCCTTGACGGGGGAGGGATGCGAAGCGTTGGCGCAGGCGGAGCCTGCGCCTTACGCGAAGCTGGGTGGGGGTGTTCGAGGCCGCATGGATTGCCGGATCAGGCCCGGCCGCGACGAAAATGAAAGCGATGAGCCCCCTGCCCCTAAACCAGATGCTCGCGCAGGAAGGTGAGCGTGCGCTGGCGCGCGGCGGCGGCGGCGTCCGCGTCGTAGGAGCCGCGCAGGTCGCAGTTGAAGCCGTGGCCGGCGCCGGGATAGGTGAACAGCGGCACCGTCGGGTGCTTGGCGCGGACGACCTCGACCTTGTCCATCGGGATCGACTGGTCGTCCTCGCCGAAATGCAGCATCACCGGGCATTTCGGGTCTTCGTCGGCGAGTTCCGGGATCAGGCCGCCGTAATAGCAGACCGCGCAGGTCACGCCCTTGAGCCGCGTCGCCGCCGCCCAGGCAAGCCCGCCGCCCCAGCAATAGCCGACAACGCCGACCTTCAGCCCCTCCTCCTTGAGCGCGTCGATCGCGGCCTGGGTGTCGGCGAGCGCCTCGTCGAGGGTCACCTTGGCGCGCGTCTCGCGCCCGCGCGCGACCTCATCCGGGCTGTAGCCGATCTCGAAGCCGGGGGAGACGCGGTCGAACAGGGCGGGTGCGGCGGCGATGAAGCCGTCATGGGCGAAGCGGTCGGCGACCGAGCGGATGTGCTTGTTGACGCCGAAGATCTCCTGCAGCACCACCAGCCCCTCCTTCGAGGCCATCTCCGGCTCGGCCCGATAGGCGGAAAGCTTGTGCCCGTCCGCCGCCGTCAGTGTCATCTGCGTGCCCAAACTCGCCTCCTCCCTTTCTCCTGGCTCGTATCGCCCTCAGCCGGCGAGGATCTCCTTGACCACCTTGCTCGCCTTGCCGAAATCAATCTGGCCGGCATAGCGCTGCTTCAGCGCCCCCATGCATTTGCCCATATCCTTCAGGCTCGAGGCGCCGACCTCCTGGACCACCTCGCGGCAGGCCGCGGCCATCTCCTTCTCGTCGAGCTGGCGCGGCAGGAAGGAGGCGATGATTTCCATCTCCTCGCGCTCCTGCTGGGCAAGGTCGAGGCGGCCGGCCTGTTCGTAGGTCTCCGCAGACTCGACGCGCTGCTTGATCATCTTGGCGAGGATGCCCAGGACCTCCTCGTCGGAGACCCCGGCGTCCTGGCCGGCACCGCGGGCGGCGATGTCGCGGTCCTTGACCGCGGCGATGATCAGCCGCAGCGTGCCCATGCGCCGCTTGTCCTGGGCGAGCGTTGCTTCCTTCAGCGCCGCGTTGAATTTTTCCCGCATGCCTCCCCACCCCCAGCTTGGCTGCAAGCGGCTAGGATAGACCACGCGGAAACCCGGACGCAACCCATTTCGCGAGTATAAGACATTGTTTTTATTGGAGAAAATATTTATCGCCGGCCGTTGACGGGCTGCGGGCCTTGGCCTAGGCTCCGCGCCATTATCCGCGCCGCCGGCGCGCGAGGCGCAGGCACAAGCAGATCGGGATCATGACACGGCAAGGTCCATCGGCGCCCGCCCCGGCCGCAGGCCGCTGGCAGGAAGCCCGCGCGACCGCGCTTCTGGTGCTCGCCGACGGCACCGTGCTCGAAGGCGCGGGCCTCGGGGCTACGGGCAGCGCGGTTGGCGAGGTGTGCTTCAACACGGCGATGACCGGCTATCAGGAGATCCTCACCGACCCGTCCTATGCCGGCCAGATCGTCACCTTCACCTTCCCCCATATCGGCAATGTCGGCGCCACCGACGAGGACATGGAGACCGCCAATCTGGCGGCGACCTCCGGCGTGCGAGGGGCGGTGTTGCGCGCGCCCGTCACCCAGCCGTCAAACTACCGCGCCAAGCGTCACCTGAGCGACTGGCTGAAGACCCGCGGGATCATCGCGCTCTGCGGCCTCGACACCCGCGCGCTGACCACGCTCATCCGCGAAAAGGGCATGCCCAACGCCGCCATCGCCCACGACCCGAACGGCGTCTTCGACCTTGCCGCACTGAAGGCCGAGGCCGCCGCCTGGCCCGGCCTCGTCGGCATGGACCTCGCCAAGGAGGTCGCCTGCACGCAGACCTACACCTGGGACGAGACGCCCTGGGTCTGGAACCGCGGCTATGGCCGCCAGACGGCGCCGAAATATCACGTGGTAGCGGTCGATTACGGCATCAAGCGCAATATTCTGCGCCTGCTCGCTGGGGCCGGATGCAAGGTGACGGTGGTGCCGGGAACGATGGCGGCGGACGACGTGCTGGCGCTGCCGGCCGACGGCTATTTCCTCGCCAACGGCCCCGGCGATCCGGCCGCCACCGGCGAATATGCGGTGCCGGTGATCAAGGCGCTGGTCAAGACCGGCAAGCCGGTCTTCGGCATCTGCCTCGGCCATCAGATGCTGGCGCTGGCGCTTGGCGCCAAGACCGAAAAGATGCATCAGGGCCATCACGGCGCCAACCATCCGGTCAAGGATTTCACCACCGGCAAGGTCGAGATCGTGTCGATGAACCACGGCTTCGCAGTGTCCAGCGACAGCCTGCCCGCCGGCGTCGAGGAGACCCATGTGTCCCTGTTCGACGGCTCGAATTGCGGACTGCGCCTCGCCGACAAGCCGGTCTTTTCCGTGCAGCACCACCCGGAGGCCTCGCCGGGGCCGCAGGACTCGCACTATCTCTTCACTCGCTTCGTCAACTTCATCCGCGCGAGCAAGGGCGAGGAAGCGCTGCCGGAGCGGGTCGCGCCCCGGCCCACGGCGGCGTAGGACAGCTCGCTGCGCCCGCCGGTCTGCGGCGTGTGCCGACGCTCTTCGTGGCGCGGCGGCTCAGTATCCCGAGCTTGCGGCCTTGTAGAACTTGCACCAGCCGCTCGGGCTGATCTCGCCGTCCACCAGCTGGCAGGTCCTGTTGCGGGCGTTGAAGAAGCGGCACCCGCTGCAACGCTGGTTGCCCTTGGGCGATGACTGGTAGGCCGCCGCCGCCTTCGAACTCTTCGCCGCTGCCCGATTGCTGCCGACGATGCTTGCCGCTGCGCCGCCGCCAAAGGCCAGCGCTCTCCCGAGAAAGCTCCGCCGCGCAAGACCCTCGGGGTTCAGTTTGCCGGGCTCCGATTGGCCGGCCGACCTTCTGGACATGCAGCTCCTCCAACCGTTCTTCCAAATAGCGGTACGAGAGCTTGCCGCAAATGTTTCCTTGCGTCACTTCAACACAAGTTGATAGCGACATATCGGGCCGCCGCTTAGAGACCTTCCACGACCTCCTTGAGCAGCGCCCGCACCTGGGCCGCGATGGCGCCAAGATCCGGATTGTCGATGGCCTGCATCGAGGCGACCGGGTCGACGGCGGAGACCTCGACGTGGCCGGCATCGACCTGCTGGACCACGACGTTGCACGGCAGCATGGCGCCGATCTTGTCTTCCTCTTGCAGCGCCCGATAGGCGAGGCGCGGGTTGCAGGCGCCGAGTATCGTGTAGGGGCGAAAATCGACGTCGATCTTCTTTTTCAGCGTCGCCTTGACGTCGATCGTCGTCAGTACGCCGAAGCCCCTTTTCTGCAGGGCTTCGGTCACTTTTTCGATCGCCGCGCCGAAGGGCAATCCAAGGGTCTTGGAGAAGTGATAGGTCAATTCACTGCTCCAGCACCTTGCGTCGCTCCTCGAACTCCTTCTTGTCGATCTCGCCCTTGGCGAACCGCTCCTTGAGGATGTCGAGGGACGTTTTGCCGGGAGCGCTCGCGGCCGGACCACCGGAAACGCCGAGCCAGCGCACCAGCAGCACCACGACGATGACGGCGATGGCGATGAACAACAGCCACATGATCGGACCTATGAACCAGCCATATCCTCCGCCCCACATCATGTGGGGACCATATTGATAGTAATCGGGCCGGGACTGCTGCGCCAATGCGGGCCCGGCCCAGCTCCACGCCGCCGCGAGTGCCGGCAGCGCGGCGCCAAAGCGTGCAAAACGTCTCATGACCACCTCCGAATTGTTAGCCCCCTCTGGGGGTGAGCTGAACACGAGGTTTATCGCCGCCGCATTGACCTACCTCAAGGGCGCGCGCGGGAGATGAGCCTTTTTCCTGGCACTTTTCTTACCCTTGGTGTAGTCAACCCGGCGATCCACGCGTGAGTAGAGAGAAGGCCAAGGCGCCCCGCGGGGGAGCGCCGTAAGTCCTGCGCGCATGCCCAAACGCACCGACATCGAATCCATCCTCATTATCGGCGCCGGCCCCATCGTTATCGGCCAGGCCTGCGAGTTCGACTATTCCGGCACCCAGGCCTGCAAGGCGCTGAAGGAGGAGGGCTACCGGATCGTGCTGGTCAACTCCAACCCGGCGACCATCATGACCGACCCGGATCTGGCTGACGCCACCTATATCGAGCCCATCACCCCTGAGATCGTCGCCAAGATCATCGAGAAAGAGCGCCCCGACGCGCTTCTGCCGACCATGGGCGGGCAGACGGCGCTCAACTGCGCGCTGTCGCTCAACCGGATGGGGGTGCTAAAGCAATTCCGGGTCGAAATGATCGGCGCCACCGCCGCGGCCATCGACAAGGCGGAAGACCGCGAGCTGTTTCGCGAGGCAATGAAAAGGATCGGGCTCGAGACGCCGAAATCCTCGCTCGCGAATGCATCCGACCTCAAGAAGGCCGACCGCGACCAGCGCGCCGCGGAAATCGCGCGTATCAAGTCTGCCCAGCTTCCCGCGGCCGAGGAACAGCAGGCCGTGGCCGCATTCGAGGCGGCCTGGGCTGCCGGCGAATCCGATCGCAAGAAGCGCTACGTCGAGAGGGGCCTGATCGAAGCGCTGGAGGCCCTACAGATCATCGGCCTGCCGGCCATCATCCGCCCCTCTTTCACCCTCGGCGGCACCGGCGGCGGCATCGCCTACAACCGCGAAGAGTTCATCGAAAGCGTCGAGCGCGGCCTCGACGCTTCGCCGACCACCGAGGTGCTGATCGAGGAATCGGTGCTCGGTTGGAAGGAGTACGAGATGGAGGTCGTCCGCGACAAACAGGACAACTGCATCATTGTCTGCTCCATCGAGAACGTCGACCCGATGGGCGTGCACACCGGCGATTCGATCACCGTTGCGCCGGCCCTCACCCTCACCGACAAGGAATATCAGATCATGCGCAACGCCGCGATCGCGGTGCTGCGCGAGATCGGCGTCGAGACCGGCGGCTCCAACGTGCAGTTCGCCGTCAACCCGGCCGACGGGCGGCTGGTGATCATCGAGATGAACCCGCGCGTGTCGCGCTCCTCGGCGCTGGCCTCCAAGGCGACCGGCTTTCCCATCGCCAAGGTCGCGGCCCGGCTCGCCGTCGGCTACACGCTGGACGAGCTTGAAAACGACATAACCGGCGGCGCGACGCCTGCCTCCTTCGAGCCGACCATCGACTATGTGGTCACCAAGGTGCCGCGCTTCGCCTTCGAGAAATTCCCCGGCGCTCAGCCGATCCTGACCACCTCGATGAAGTCGGTGGGCGAAGTGATGGCCATCGGGCGGACGTTTCAGGAATCGCTGCAAAAGGCCCTGCGCTCGCTCGAGACCGGGCTCACCGGCCTCAACGAGGTCGAGATCCCCGGCCTCGGCCAGAGCGACGACAAAAACGCCATCCGCGCCGCCCTCGGCTCGCCGACCGCGGACCGGATGCTGAAGGTGGCCCAGGCGCTGCGCCTCGGCTTTACGCCCGAGCAGATCACCGCCTGCTGCCATATCGACCCCTGGTTCATCCGCCAGGTCGAGGAGATCGTCGACACCGAAGCCAGGCTGCGCCTCCACGGCCTGCCGGACGGCGCAAGTGCTTTGCGGGCGGTCAAGGCGCAGGGCTTCTCGGATGCCAGGCTCGCCGAGCTGACCGGGCTTGCGCCGGCCGAGGTCACCGAGCGGCGGCACGCGCTTGGCGTGCGCCCCGTCTTCAAGCGCGTCGACACCTGCGCGGCGGAATTCGCCTCGCCGACGGCCTATATGTACTCGACCTATGAATCGGGCTTTGCCGGCGCGCCTGTCGACGAGGCCGCCCCCAGCGCTCAGCGCAAGGTCATGATCCTCGGCGGCGGGCCGAACCGCATCGGCCAGGGCATCGAGTTCGACTATTGCTGTTGCCACGCCGCCTTCGCGCTTGCCGAAATCGGCATCGAGTCGATCATGGTCAACTGCAACCCGGAGACCGTGTCGACCGACTATGACACCTCCGACCGGCTCTATTTCGAGCCGTTGACGGCGGCGGACGTGCTCGAGATCATCGCCAGCGAAAGGCGCAACGGCGAGCTTCTCGGCCTTATCGTGCAGTTCGGCGGCCAGACGCCGCTCAATCTCTCCGACGCCTTGCAGGCGGCCGGCGTTCCGATCCTCGGCACTTCCCCCGACATGATCGACCTGGCGGAAGACCGCGACCGCTTCAAGTCACTGTTGCAGAAGCTCAAGCTGCGCCAGCCGCGAAACGGCATCGCCCATTCTCTGGAGGAAAGCCGCGCGGTCGCCGCCGAGATCGGCTTTCCGCTGATCATCCGCCCCTCCTATGTGCTCGGCGGCCGGGCGATGGAGATCGTCCGCGACGAGGCCGCCTTCGAGGCCTATCTGTCGCGCACCCTTCCCGAGCTGGTGCCGCCGGATGTGCGCCAGCGGCTCGCCGGCGACAAGGCGGCGCAGATCGACGTGGTGCTCGGCGAGAACCCGCTGCTGTTCGATTCCTATCTGAGCGACGCCATCGAGGTCGATGTCGACGCCTTGTGCGACGGCACCGACGTGTTCGTGTGCGGGGTCATGGAGCATATCGAGGAGGCGGGTGTGCATTCGGGCGATTCGGCCTGCTCGCTGCCGCCCCATTCCCTGTCGCCGGCGCACATTGCCGAGCTTGAGCGGCAAACCAGCGCGCTGGCGCTGGCGCTCCATGTCGGCGGCCTCATCAATGTGCAATACGCCATCGCCGACGGCGAGATCTACGTGCTCGAGGTCAACCCGCGGGCAAGCCGCACCGTGCCCTTCGTCGCCAAGGTGATCGGCGTGCCGGTGGCCAGGATCGCGGCCCGGATCATGGCCGGCGAACGGCTCGCTTCTTTCGCCCTCAGGCCGCCTGACCTCAACTATATCGCCGTCAAGGAGGCGGTCTTCCCCTTCGCGCGGTTTCCAGGCGTCGACACGGTGCTGGGGCCGGAGATGCGCTCCACCGGCGAGGTCATGGGGCTCGCCCGCGACTACGCCACGGCATTCGCCAAGAGCCAGCTCGGTAGCGGCACCAAGGTGCCGACCGAGGGCACCCTATTCGTCTCGGTACGCGACGAGGACAAGGCACGCGTTACCGCGACCGTGAAAAAGCTCGTCGACATGGGTTTCCGCGTCACCGCAACCGGCGGCACACAGCGCTATCTCGCCGCCCACGGCATCGATTGCCGCAAGATCAACAAGGTGCTCGAAGGCCGCCCGCATATCGTCGACGCGATCAAGAACGGCGAGGTGCAGCTCGTCTTCAACACCACCGATGGCGCCCAGGCGCTGGCCGACAGCCGATCATTGCGCCAGGCCGCTTTACTGCATAAGATTCCGTATTACACGACGCTCGCTGGCGCCGTCGCGGTGGCGCAAGCGATTGCGGCATGCCGCACCGGCTCGCTTGAAGTGGCGCCGCTGCAGTCCTATGTGGCGCTTCGCACAAGCGTGGCCGCAACAAGGCCTCACACCGGCCGCGCGCGGGAGGCCTGAGGGCGTCGGAGGATCCGGCGCGAGACGACGGAAAACTGGTTGGCATGGAAAAGATTCCGATGACCGCCGCGGGCTACGCGGCGCTTGAGAACGAATTGAAGCGGCTGCGCTCGGTCGAGCGCCCGCGCATCATTCAGGCGATCGCCGAGGCGAGAACGCACGGGGATCTGTCGGAGAATGCCGAGTACCATGCGGCCAAGGAGCAACACGGGCTGAACGAGGCGCGGGTGGCGGAGCTGGAGCAAAAGCTCGGCCGCGCCGAAATCATCGATCCGTCCAAGCTCGACGGCGAGCGGATCATGTTCGGGGCCACCGTCACGCTCGTCGACGAGGATACCGACGAGAAGAAGGTCTATCAGATCGTCGGCGACTTCGAGGCGGACGTGCGCGAAGGCAAGATCTCGATCTCCTCGCCGATCGCCCGCAGCTTGATCGGCAAGACCGTCGGCGACACCGTCGAGGTGAATACGCCGGGTGGCGGCAAGAGCTACGAAATCCTCAAGGTCCGGTTTCAGTAGGCGATCCGGTCGGATCCTCTTCGATCGGCACCGGCGGCGCGCTTTTCGTCGCGCCAAGCGACAGACAGGTGCGCACGCTGTCGACATTGGGCGCCGCGGTCAGCTCCCGCATCAGGAAATTCTGGAACGCGGGCAGGTCCGGCGCCACGCATCTTAGGAGAAAGTCGATCTCGCCCGACAGCATGTAGGCCTCGCGCACGATCGGCCAGCCGTCGAGCAGCGCCCTAAAGCTGGAAAGATCCGCCTCCGCCTGGCTGTGCAGTCCGATAAGCGCGAACACCGTCACCCCGAAGCCGAGCCGCGTCTCGTCGATGAGCGCCCGGTAGCCGGTGATGATGCCGGCCTCCTCCAGCGCCCGCACCCGCCTGAGGCAGGCCGGCGCCGACAGGCCGACCCGCCGGGCCAGCTCGACATTGGTGAGGCGCCCGCGGCGCTGTAACTGGTCGAGGATCATCCAGTCGCAATTGTCCAGCTTTTGCATGTGCATAGACCAGTTTCCTGTCAAGTTTGACCAGTTTGGTGGGTCAAATCGTTTCATCCGGCCCGTCTTTGCCGAAGCGATGCTGCGGCTCCGCACAGGCAGGCATGGCGCGGCGCAAATCGTCCCGGCCAACGGTTCCGTATGACCGGGAACCTTCTAGCTCGCCTTTCAGCGCCGCAAAGAATTCCGCGCCTGCGCTCCGGGGTGGCGCAATAATATTTCTCCGGCCGCGTTTGGGAAGAAAAAACGCCAATCGTTTCTCCTCCTCGCCTCTGGCTATGCTATGGGAGATTCGGCGGCCGCTGCCGGCCAATGGGGCAAGACAGGCAAATGGCAAAGACGAGGGAACCGCAGAGAGGCGTCGCCGCCGCGGCCGGCGGCGTCAGCTCCTGCTGGCTTCTCACCGACGGCAAGATCGGCGACGAGGTGCACTGCCTCGGCATCGCCGAGGCGCTCGGCCTTCGCTACGAGATGCGCCGCGTGGCGCCGCGCCTGCCCTGGGTTTGGCTCATGCCCTGGGGACCGATCGACCCGCGCGAGCGGCCCGAGCGCCCGGGAAGCCCGATCGCCCCGCCCTACCCCGACCTCCTGATCGCGTCGGGGCGGCGCGCCGTCCCCTATCTGCGTTACGTCAAGCGCGCCTCGCAAGGGCGAACCTTCACCGTGTTTCTCAAGGGGCCGCGCTCGCGGGCGGCCGCCGACGTCATCTGGGTGCCCGAGCACGATTCCCTGCGCGGCGACAATGTGCTGGTCACCCTGACCTCGCCACACCGCGTCTCGCGGCAAACGCTTGAGGCCGCGCGCAAGGCGCCGCCGCCCGAGATCACCGCCCTGCCGCGCCCGCGCATCGCCGTGTTGCTCGGCGGCAATAGCGGCGCCTTCGTCTATAACGAGCGCACCAACCGGCGCCTTGCGGCGGCGCTGCAATCCATCTGCACGACGAGGCCGGAATCCTCCTTCATGGTGACGCCGTCGCGGCGCACGCCGCCGGCGACCTTGCAAACGGCCCGCGAGGTGCTCGCCGGCCACCCGGCGATCATCTGGGACGGCACGGGGGAAAACCCCTATATCGACTTTCTCGCCCATGCCGATTTCATCGTCGCGCCGGCCGATTCCATCAACATGGTCGGCGAGGCCGTGGCGACGGGCGCGTCCGTCTATATCTTCCGGCCGGAGGGGGGCGGCAGAAAGGTCGACCGCTATCTCGCGGGCCTTAGAAAGATCGGTGCGGTGCGCGATCTCGACGGACCGCTGCAATCGTTCGACTACGAGCCGATCGACGCGACGCCCCTGATCGCCGAAGAAATCCTGCGCCGCTTCGCCGAGCACGATTGGTAAATCGGTATTGGCGAAAGCTTGCTAGTCGGCTGATTCAGTCAGATTGAAGGGTATAGATGCTTGAGTTTAGTGCGAGCGTCTTTGGTGGTGAAGTGCCAGTCGGACTTGGTGTGATGGGCA
>JAUYJB010000030.1 GCA_030688605.1 Hyphomicrobiales bacterium | reverse complement strand
GAATGAAGCCAGCCGACGTGCGGACGTTCTTGTCGTTTGCTGACGCGGTGATTGTGGACCCTGACCACGAGAACGATCCGGTATCGCCGTTGGCGAAATCCGCGCCGGTCAGGTTCGTCCAGATCGACGCCTCAGACACCGTAACCGTCACCGTGCCAACCGCGCTCCCGACGGTATTGCTGATGGTATAGTCGAAAGTCGCAGTCCCTATGAAATCCGTCACGGGTGTAAACGACACGTCGCCGCCGACAATCGACACTGTGCAATTCAACGCATTGCCCACCGAGATCAGCGAGAGATTGCCGCCCGTATCGTTCGCCAGCAAAAATGCAGCCGAGATCGGCTTGGCCGTGTTTTGCGTCGCAACGTCGGTGTCGTTTGTAGCGACCGGCTGCTCGTCTTCTTGCGCGCCGACAGGGGTTCCGATTTCAGCGCCGGAAAGATTCCATGAGCCGGTCAGGGACCCGCTTTCCGCAACGAACCGCGCGGCATTGATCGGGGAATTGGCCGGGGTGTACGCGCCCGAGCCGACATACATGCGCTCGTTCTGCCCGCCGCCGTTGGTCAACGAGCTGGCGGCCTCCCAATTCGCGCGGCGCCGGGTACTCAATTCCGGGCGGACAAGCGTTACGCGCCCCTGCATCCCTTCTCCCGACCCGTTGCCGATGCGACCGAGATAGAGCCCGTCCGTTCCTCCATAGCCGTTGGACCCCAGCCCCTCGGGTGTTCCCGATGCCGGGTAGGTGTTGTCGCACTTCACCCACGTCCACTTGTGATCGGACGTATGCCACGTCTCGCCGCCATCCGACGAAAATTGCAGGATGACCTTGCTGTCGTCGGCGCTGCATACGAGATCGAAGTGCAGATCGTAGGAGAAATATGTCTCGGGGTCGAACGCCGTTACAACGTCGGCCATCGTCCCGGATTGAATAGCGGTCATATCGTCCTCACGAAATTGCAGGAAGGTTCGGCCCGAGCCGGTAGCGTATGACGGTCGCCGAATAGCCGGAGCCCGCACCGGGCGCACCGATGAACAGGTTGCCCGCGTCTGTGCCTGTGTCGCCGGTGAATGTGTGATCGAGTGCGTTATCGATCAGGCCGTAAAACGTATCGCCGCGCCGCGAGATGCCGATTGTAAGCTCGCTCATCCAGCCGGCAGCTTGCGCGCCATCGACAGCGTCGTTATCGTTCATCCATCCATCGGCCACCGCCGCATTTTTCGCGTACATTATCGGATTGGTAGTTCCCGGCGCTTGCGCACCCGTGCCGGTTAAGTTGGGCGAGAAGCCGATGATGAGCCCGTGACCGGCCGTCGCAGGCCACGTCCCGCACAACATCTGGAAATCGAAATCCTGCGATGCGGCGATGAAGCTCGATGCTGTACGAATGTTCACGTCACTCGCATCGGCGGTGACTGTGCCGGTGTCCAGCGTGAACGATGGGGTGTCGCCGATCCACAGGCCGGACGGGGTTAGAACCCAGGGGACCACGGCGTCGATGCCGTTCACGGTCTTGACACTGGCGATGGCCACGCCGCTCACGGTCTTGACACTGGCGATGGCTGTCCCCGAGATGGTTTTTACCGTCGCCATCTAGGTCACCGTGATCCAACTGCTCGATGGGTTGAAGTAGATGACATCGGCCGTAACGGCCCATCCGACGACACGCACCACCGCGTCGGTCGTCGTTGGCGCTGTCGCCGTTATCGCCGCAGCCGTCTCCGAAACGTAGAGCTCATCGCCCGGCGTCCAGTTCCAGGTGTCGTCCCGCACGAATGATCCCGGCAGCGCCACATTCATGGCTTCGTCGGCCGACTTGGTTGCAAGCGAGATCGCCAGCATGACACCGCCGGCGGTTGTGGCCGCGCTGGCGTCAGCCGAGGCCCACTTGCTCGTCGAGTTCAGATAGACGAGGTCCATCACCGTCGAGGAGCCGTTCGCCACGAACGAATTGGTCTGAGGACCGTTGGCGGTGTGGTCAGTGCCCGGCACGCCGTCCAACTGCCCGCCTTCGGCAAGACTGTCTGGTGTGACGACGCGTGCGGTATCCGTGCCCGCCTTGGTCTCGGCAACGGTCGCCAACTCGACGATGCCGGCGGCCGTGTCGGAAGCTGCCGCCGGGGCGCCCACCGCCTGCCCCGTTTTCTTCCTCGGGTGCACCGTGAATACAGTCGTGCTCTTGGCGCGAAGAAGAACGCGATCCCCGGCTTCCGCTGTAAAGTTCGCATCGCCGTCGACTTCAAACACCGCCCCGTCGGTGAAGATGTGGGCGGCGTTCATGTAAAGCTCGACTTCGGCGCCCGCTTGCGGAGCGTTCGCCATCGCCGAGAAGGTCACGGCCACGCCGGTCAAAGTCACATAGTTGCCGAGCGACCACGGGTCCATCGTCGTCGCGTGCGCTGCGATGGACGCATTGGCGTCGAAAATTGAGGCCCCGGACATAGTGAGATCGCCGGTCATGGTGCCGCCGGTTTTGGCGACAGCCGCCGCCGCTACGTTCGCGGGCGTCACAGCACGCGCGGTATCCGTTCCGGTGATAGTTTCCGCATCCGTGGCAAGCTCGACGACGCCGGTGGCGGATGCCGTCGCGGCCTGCTTGATGTTCGTGAAGGCGGTCGCTGCATTCGCGACGTCTGAGAGATTGTTCGCGGCAACGAGATCGCCTGCGCCCTGGTCGCCGGTGCGGACGAATTGAACGGTGAGCGCGTCGGTGTTGGAGAATGTCCCCGATCCGGTGACGTAGGTGACGGCGAGCTCGGT
>JAUYJB010000029.1 GCA_030688605.1 Hyphomicrobiales bacterium | reverse complement strand
CCGCCCAGACGATCGGATACCGCTCGCCGTCGATGGGGTCGCCGGCCCTGAGCTTGGGCGCGTTGGGGTCGGTTGGCGCGTAGAGCCGCGGATGCCAGCGGATGTCATCGCCGGTGAAGCGCACCGAGAGCGCCCGTCGCCGCGCCGTCGCCGATGTGTTCGCGTAGGCGCCATGCAGCATCTTGCCGTGAAACGCCAGGCAGTCGCCGGGCGAAAGCTCCCAGGAAGCGGTATCGTAGTCGCCGGGCGAAGCGTCGATGTCGGGCGCCGGGCCGTCGAAATCCTCCGCCTCTTCGACCAGCTCGCCGAGACCGATGCGAACCGGGTGGAACTGCTTGCCCCACCGGTGCGACCCGCGCACGAACCGCATGGTGCCGTTTTCCTCGTTGACCGGGTCGAGCGGGATCCACATCGAGCAGAACTGCTCGCCGGCAAACTGATAGTAGGGCTGGTCCTGGTGCCAATAGGTCGGATTGCTGGTCTTCGGCTCCTTGATCAGGAGATGGTCGTCGACCAGGTTCACCTTCCGCGCGCCCATGAGACGGGCGGCGATCTCGCCCGCCGGCGACTCGAAGACGAAGCGGCGGATGGGGTCGTTGCGCAGATACATGTCGTGGTCGGTGAAGAATTTGCCCTTACCGTCCTTGGCGTAGTCCTTGGCGAGCGCGCCCGGGTCTGCAGCCGACTGCTCGGCCCCGAGACGGAGCAGCTCAATCCAATCCAGCGTGAACACCTCGCGCAGGCAGACGACGCCGTCAGCGCGCCATGTCTTTGCCAAATCTTCGGCGATGTTCCCGACCGTCATAGGCGTCCCCCCTGTGTACTTGCAACGGGAACCAAATCCGCCGCACCCCATCGTACCCGGCTGGCGCCGACCCGCCGGAGCGCTCTTTGCAGTCGATTGCCGCAGATGCGGATCCGACATTCCCCATATAAACCAGAGTTCCGAGGGTCAGAGTAGCCATTTGGCCTCCCTGCGGCAATCTCGTATAAGATAGTAGCCGCAGACATTGCCTCGACTGTCAATCATGGCCTTGCCCGGCCGCTGACGGCTTTATTTTTCGTTAACAAGGTGCACCTCCCGCCGTCATTTCTCACTGTAGGAATGGCAGTCGAACGCCTCACGCTGGCGGCGACGCAGGCGGCGGCCTCAATTCCGCGAAGAGCCGCAGGATTTCGCGGTACAAGTCCCTCGGCCCCGCCACCTCGGCCACCTGGAACGTGACGTAGCGGGCATGCGTGACGATCCCGGCGCCGACCTTCACGAGCTTCTCCCTGCGGCCGGTCAACAACCAATGCGCGACGGCCTCGGGCAATGCCAGCGTTCGCATGAAGTTGGCGAGATTGTAGGCGAGCGCGTGAAGCTCAAGCCGAACGGCGGCGGCGGCGAAAGAGCAGCATGATAGCCGCGTCCACTTCATTTCGTTCCTGCCTTCCTTGATCCACTACTCGGCAATTCCGCGCTGATTGTAAAAGACGACAGCACGCTCGGTCGGGCGTGACAGGTTGGTGGACTTGCAACGCAAAGGAAGCATGCATGTGTGCGGTGCCGAAGCCCAGGGAAAACGCCCATGCCGATCGAGCCGGAGACCGCGGATCAGCTGGTGGAGATGGCAAGCCACGACATCGCCGAGGTTGTGCGTGCAGCCGCGGCCCTTGCGGACGCGGCCCACACGTGTGCCGCCGCCGGAAACCGGGACGAGGCCTTGCACATCCTGCTCGACATCGAGCCGAAGCTTCATGACGCGAGCGCTCTTCTAGAGATCGCCTCCTTTGCCTGCCGCAACGTGAAGGGAAGGCGGCGAGCCTAAACCTCTTCCTCCGTCACAGGTCCCTCCGCCCCGCCGGCGCAAAAGCCCTCGCGGGGCTCCGGCGGTGACAGCGCCAGATGCTGTCGCATTCAACCGAAGGAGGGTCCGATGACCGTCAAACTTACCGACACCCAGCTCGTCATTTTGAGCGCCGCCGCCCAGCGCGACGACCACGCCGTCCTGCCGCTGCCGAAATCGCTCACGATCAACAAGGCGGCCGCCACCAAGGTGCTCAAGAGGCTGATTGCCAAGCAATTGATCTCCGAAACGCCCGCTAGCCTCGATGACGAGACCTGGCGCGAGGAAAAAGACGGCGCGCGCCTGATGCTCGCCGTCATTGATAAGGGCCTCGAGGCGCTCGGGATTGCGCCGGAGGGCGAAGGGCCGAAAGAGATACCGGCTGAACAGAAGAAGGCAGGCCGCACCTCTCAACCCCACAAGAATGGCAAGGTCTCATCGCCGCCAAAACTCGATGCGAAACCCGCAGCCAAAACTCCGGTGAGCAAACAAGGCATCATCATCGATCTGCTGAAGCGCAAGGACGGCGCCACCATCGACGATCTTACTGCCGCGACCGGCTGGCAGGCGCACTCCGTGCGCGGCGCGATCAGCGGCGCGCTGAAGAAGAAGCTGGGTCTTGCCGTCTCCTCGCAGACCGTCGACGGGCGCGGCCGGGTCTACCGCATTGAGGCGGGTGCCAAAGCAGGAAGATCGTGATGTCGAATGCCGAAAGATTCGTCAGCCCCTACCTGCTCCGCCCCTGCCGGAGCCTGCAGGAGGTCCTGCGCGAGCAGGCGGAGTGGCATGCGAGGGCGGAAGGGACCGGAGACGCAACGGCCTCTGCGAAGGGATCCGGAAACGAACGCTCCCGCGGAGGAGGCATAGACCGATGCCGACTCGCCGAGAAGGCTGGATCATGAGCGGGCCGTCATTGCACATGAAGGTCGAAGAAGAGATCAGCGGCTTGGCTGAGCTCTCTCGCCAGGAGCTGGTCGATCTGTGGGTCAAGGCCCGCGGGTGCAATCCACCGAAGGGCATCAAGAGACCGCTGCTGGAACGCTCAGCGTCCTACCGCATTCAGGCCAGGGCCTATGGCGGTCTCAAGCCCGCCACCCGCCGATACCTGCTCGCTCTCGCAGATAGAAGACCCGGCAATCAGTCGGAGACACCTGCTGCCCAGAAACAGTGCATTCCGCAGCCCGGCGCCCGCCTGGTGCGGCAATGGCATGGCAAGACCCACACCGTCGATGTGGTCGATGGCGGGTTCCAGTGGAACGGCGCGCACTACCGGTCGCTATCTGCGATCGCCCGTGAGATTACGGGCGCCCAATGGTCGGGGCCGAGGTTCTTCGGGGTGCGCCGCGCTGTGACGCGGAAAAGGCGCACATAATCAATATGTTCCGCGTCACGACAACTGGTTGACGACCGACAGTCAAAGGAGCTGTCCCAGCATGAGATGAGCATGTTTGGAAGGGGGTCGCGAAACTCGGGAACGGTCCGAAAGCCGGGTGAACTTAGCACAGCGACCTGAACTGTCCGGATAAGGGGCTGTTCCCCCGACGGCCGGGCTACCGCAGGACCCACGGCGAGAGAACGAAATCCGCGCATGAAGCCTCAGTATTTAACCAACGGAACCTCCACAACGGAACAGCGGGAGGTCATGGAGTGAGATCCGGATCGGCTGACCGAAACCGGTCTGGGCGTGCCGCCAACAACGGCACGGTCACCGCCCCCTCATCACGGTCGGTGAACAGGGCTCTCTGGGGTAAAGGCGGATCGCCTACAGGTCCAAGGGTTGTCAATCGGAACGCGGGAACCCGCGTTCGGTCGCCGGTCGGTAGCAGACCGGCTAGCCGCTCGGAGTCCGGAGATGACCGGACGCGGGGGCAGAGTTCCCGTAGTAGTCCGAGGCCGGGAGAGCCGGTCACATGGCGAAGGGGAACAGGTGTCCGTAGGTTTGCAGGCGAAGGAGAAAAAATTGGTGGACGCCAATTATCAGGCCGATAAGGCCTGGCTTCTCGACATTCAACGCAAGCTCTACACGTGGAGTCGGGCCAATCCTGACGACGCCTACCGGGACATGTGGAACTGGGTCATCGACCCCCGCAACCTCCGGCTGGCGTGGCGGCGCGTCTCGGGAAACCGGGGAGCACGCTCGTCGGGTGCGGACAAAGTAACGGTCAAGGATATCACCAGAGGCCCTGGCGTCATGAGTTTCCTCACTCGGGTGAGGCGGGAACTCCGAACTGGAGAGTACCGTCCCCGGCCCGTACGGAGGATCATGATCCCAAAGCCGGGGAAACCGGGGAAATTCCGTCCTCTCGGGATACCGACCGTCAAGGATCGCGTCGTCCAAGCCGCGCTCCTTCAAGTGCTTGAGCCAATCTTCGAGGCGGACTTCCTCCCCGTCTCGTATGGTTTTCGTCCCAAGAGGGCCTGTCGGGATGCTCTGGAGCATATCCGCATCTCGATCTGTCCGGCTTGGAAAAAGGAAGACGTGGATTGACCTCGTCCTCCATACGAGTGGGTTATCGAAGGGGATATCAAGGGATGCTTCGACACCATCGACCATCATGAGGTCATGACCCGCCTGCGCCGCAGGGTCCGTGACCAAAAGGTCGGTCGACTCGTGCGGGCATTCCTCAAAGCAGGGGTCCTGCACCAAGGGGCGTTCAGGCGCACCAAAAAGGGAACCCCACAGGGCGGTATACTGTCGCCGCTCCTCGCCAATATCGTGTTATCCGCGATTGAGGAGCGCTACGGGCAGTTTACCAAATGGTCCCGTCGGAAGGACGGAAAACCTTACGCCCACCCCGGACAGGAACTCCGGAAATTCCGCCGACGCGAAAGAAAGGCGGGCCGAACGGTGTTCCTTCCCATTCGCTATGCGGACGACTTCGTCGTCCTCGTCTACGGGACCGAAGAACAAGCCCGTGTCGAGAAAGAGGCCCTGGCGGTGTTCCTCAAGGAGGAGCTAAAGTTAACGCTCTCTCCCGAGAAGACACACGTCACAGCGCTGGCACAGGGGTTCGTATTCCTGGGTCATCGCATCCGGCTTCGGTGGCATGACCATTGCGGCTTCTGGCCGCGACTGGAAATTCCAAAGGATCGGATAAAGGACCTCCGCCGACGGATCAAGCGCCTCACGACCCGTCGAAGGGTCCTGCACAATCTTCAGGACATCATCGGCGACATCAATCCTCTCTTGATGGGATGGGGGCGTTACTACCAACACTGCTACGGAGCCAAATCCATCTTCGCGCGTATCGATCATTACGTCTGGGATCGGATATGGCGTTGGCTGAAGAAGAAGCACCCCAAGACGTCCCGAAGGCGGATCTACCGGACATACTGGAAACGTCTGCCTAACCGAAATCGGTCCGTTTGGACCGACGAGAGACCCGTCGCCATCATGGCGGATCTCAAGGTGGGACGCCACAATCTCGCAAGACTGGAGTATCCCGACTATGCGATGGACGCTGGAAAGCCCGGTGCATAACGAAAGGTGCACGCCGGGTTTGGGAACGAGGGAGGTGGAGACCGCCAGGGGCAACCCCGGTACGGCGTCATCTCCCTACGTTCATCTATGAGCACCAACACACGCTATCGCTGCGCCATCTACACGCGCAAATCGACCGAGGAGGGGCTGGAGCAGGACTTCAACTCGCTCGATGCCCAACGGGAAGCCTGCGAGGCCTTCATCGCCTCGCAGGCCGGCCTCGGCTGGCACTTGGTGCGCAAGCGCTATGACGATGGCGGCCTGTCGGGCGGGCACATGGACCGCCCGGCGTTACAGCAGCTTCTCGAAGACATCCGCTCAAGAAAGATCGACGTGGTGGTGGTCTACAAGGTCGACCGCCTGACCCGCTCGCTTGCCGATTTCGCCAAGATTGTCGAGGTGTTCGACGCCCATGGCGTGTCGTTCGTCTCGGTGACACAAGCGTTCAACACAACAACCTCCATGGGCAGGCTCACCCTCAATATGCTGCTGTCCTTCGCCCAGTTCGAGCGCGAGGTCACGGGCGAGCGGATCCGCGACAAGATCGCGGCGTCGAAGAAGAAGGGCATGTGGATGGGCGGCTTCGTGCCGCTCGGCTACGACGTCGTCGACCGCAAACTGGTCGTCAACGAGGCCGAAGCGGCAACGGTGCGAAAGCTCTTCGAGCTCTACCGCAGGCACTCCAACACCCGTCTCGTGAAAAAGGCGGCCGATCGGGTGGGCCTCAGAACAAAGTCAAGAATGCCCAACAATGGGCGACGCGAGGGCGGCGTGCCGTTTACCCGGGGTCATATCAACAAGATTCTCGTCAACCGCCTCTACATCGGCGAGATCACACACAAGGGTACGAGTTATCCCGGCGAGCATGCGCCGATCATAGACCGTGCCGTCTGGGATGCGGTCCAGGCGCAGCTCGCCCGCAACGCCGTCAAGCGCCGGCATGGCGGAAATACGAAACACCCCAGCCTACTCGCCGGGCTGCTCTATGATGGCGAGGGTCGGCCCATGACGCCATCCCATGCCACCAAGGCCGGACGGCGCTACCGTTACTACGTTTCCCGACTGCCCGACGGCGCCGAATCCGATACGGGTGTCGCTTGGCGCTTGCCGGCACTAGCGCTGGAGGATGCCGCGCTCAATGGGATCGTCTCGTTCCTCGGCGATCACCGACGCCTGAGTGAAGCCCTCGACATCACCGGACAGCTGCCCGACGGGCTGAAGGCGATGCTGTCGAGGGCATCACTCCTGGCCGACCGGATCTCACAGGCCACGCCTGCGGACCGGCGCCGCGTTACACTCGAGTTCGTCAGCCGTATCGACGTGCGGCCCAACCGCCTCTGCATCACCCTTCGCGCCGGGCCTCTGCAGGCGCGCCTCGGCCAGGCGACCGATCAGACGCGCGATCATGGCGACCATGCCATCCCGTTCGACGTTCCGGTTCAATTCCGTCGGCGAGGGGTGGAGACGAAAGTGGTCATGACGGGCGAAGCATCGCCCACAAGCTACCTGGACCCGAAGCTGATCGCCGCCGTTGCGCAAGCACACCACTGGTTCACGGCGCTGCGAAGCAGCGCCGTGGCGTCAGTTCGGGACCTCGCCGAACGCGACCGCGTCGATCGCGGCGAGGTCAGCCGGATCCTGCGGCTTGCCTTCCTCGCGCCGGATATCGTCGAGGCGATCCTCGACGGGCGCCTGCCGGTCGAGCTGACCCTCGCACGACTGACACGGATCGCCGATCTTCCGGTCTCTTGGGCCGAGCAGCGGCTGGCTCTCCGCTTTCTTTGAGCGGGTGGCGGACCCGCCCGGAGATATCCCCGAAAGAATGACGGCGAAATCGGCCGCGAGAGACAGTCGGCCGAAGACGCCCGAACGGCGCGCCTAGCCGCCGTCTCTAGTCGCGACTTTCCGACCGCCTTGGCGCCTAACGCTTTGAATTGGCGCGGAAACCGCGGATACCCTCCGGTAGCGTCACAAAACCCGTAGACTTAATGGTGGAGCCGAGGGGGATCGAACCCCTGACCTCCGCATTGCGAACGCGGCGCTCTCCCAGCTGAGCTACGGCCCCATCGGCGCGCTTGGGTTTGCGCGCGGCCGGTATTTAGGGGCCGGCCCGTAAGCCTGTCAAGAATGATGCCGCGGGCCGCCGCGCCGCGTCAGCGCGCTTGCAGCGGCGGTCACGGGCAGGTACATGAATGGCTGTCGCCGGCAACCGACTCTGGGGCAAACCCGATGCTCGCAATCTTCGACGTGATCCTTGCGGCGCTTTGGATCTACTGGTGGATCATCATCGCCGCGGCGGTGATGAGCTGGCTCATCGCCTTCAACGTGGTCGATACCCGAAACCGGTTCGTCTACACCGTCGCCGACATACTCAACCGGCTCACCGAACCGGCGCTGCGGCCGATCCGCCAGTTCATGCCCAATCTGGGGGGTATCGACATCTCGCCCGTCATCTTGCTGCTGATCATCTATTTCATCCAGCAGCTCATCATCCGAACCTTCTATTTCTGATTGTTCGGCCGCGCATGTGGACACGATCTGGCGAGAAAAGGACGGCGGCGTCGAACTACGCGTGCGCCTGACGCCGAAATCCTCGCGCGACGCGATCGAGGGCGTTGCCCGGCTCGCCGACGGCGGCTCGGTCTTGACCGCGCGGGTGCGCGCGGTGCCGGAGAAGGGCAAGGCCAATGCGGCGTTATGCGCCCTTGTCGCCAAGGCCCTGTCGGTGCCCAAAGGGTGCGTCGCGGTGACCGGCGGCGCGCGGGGACGCGTCAAGATCGTCGCCATCGCTGCCGACCCGCGGCTCATGGGCAAGCGCCTGACCGTCCTCCTGCAGGGCACGCGGGCGTGAAGGATCGACGCCAATGCCGAGGGCAAGTTTCGCGTGAGCGCCAACATCATCGACGGCAAGGCGATCGCCGCCGAAATCCGTGCCGCGGTCGCCGCCGGCGTCGGCGAGCTTGACCGCACGCACGGGTTCGTTCCCGGCCTGGCCGTAGTTCTGGTCGGCGACGATCCGGCAAGCCACATTTATGTGCGCAACAAGAGCCGGCAGAGCGCCGAGGTCGGCATGCGCGCCTTCGACCACATCCTCGAAGCGGCAACGCCTCAGGCGGGCCTGCTCGGCCTCATCGACCGGCTCAATGGCGATGCGGCGGTGCACGGCATCCTGGTGCAGCTGCCGCTGCCGGCGCAGATCGACTCGCAGACGGTGATCAACGCCGTCGACCCGCGCAAGGATGTCGACGGCTTCAATGTCGTCAATGTCGGACGTCTGGCCACCGGTCAGGAGAGCCTCGTCCCCTGCACGCCGGCCGGCTGCACGATCCTCGCCAAGCGCGCGCTCGGCGCGCTCGAAGGTCTCGAAGCGGTGATCGTCGGCCGCTCCAACATCGTCGGCAAGCCGCTCGCCCAGCTGCTCCTGAAGGAAAACTGCACCGTGACCGTCGCCCATTCGCGCACCCGCGACCTTGCCGCCGTGTGCCGCCGAGCCGACCTGCTCGTCGCCGCCGTCGGCCGCGCCGAGATGATCCGCGGCGACTGGATCAAGCCCGGCGCCTGCGTCATCGATGTCGGCATCAACCGCGTCGACGGGCCGGATGGCAAGAAGAGGCTTGTCGGCGACGTCGCCTTTGCCGAGGCAAGCGCGGTTGCCGGCGCCATCACGCCGGTGCCGGGCGGCGTCGGGCCGATGACCATCGCCCTGCTGCTGGCCAACACGCTCACCGCGGCGCGCGCCGCCGCCGGCCTCGAAGGCCCCGCCATATCGTAGAATCCCGCTATTTCCCGGAATTCAGCGCCAGCAATAGGCGACCTTGTCGAGCACGCGCCCGCCGAGCCGTTCCTTGGTCACCGCCGCCCGGTAGCCCTGCAGCGCCTCGTAGAAGGCGCAGGCCGGCGCGTTGTCGGCAAGCGCCCAGACGACGTGGCCGCGGCGCCCGCTGGCGTCGAGGCGCTTGCGCGCGGTGCGGAACAGGCGCGTCCCGAGGCCGACGCCCTGGAACTCGGGCTTGAGGTAGATCTCGTAGATCTCCCCCTCGTGGCCGGCGATGCGCATGCGTGCCGGCCCGATGCTGGCATAGCCGGCGAGCCGGTCGGCAAAGGCCAGCACCAGGATCGAGCGCGGCGCGGCGGCAATCGCCTGCCGCCACCAGCTGGCGCCGCGCCGGGCGATCATCCGCTCCAAGCTCAAGGCCGGAAGAATGCCGCGATAGGCGCCGTGCCAAGCCTGCCCGTGCAGATCGGCAAGCGTCTCGGCATCGTCGGGCGCGGCGTTGCGAATGTCGATGACGACAGGCTCCATGACGCCATCATATTCCCGGCCGCGGCGCGCCGGAAGCCGAATATGTCTAGGCGGCGGAGACTTTGCGCATCGAGCGGGCGAGCTTGACCGTCGCGTCCCAGGCATCGAGCACCTGGTCGCTCGGGCGGCCGTAAAGGAAGCCCTGCACCTGCGTGCAGCCGACCGCGCGCAGGGCTTCGGCCTGCGCCTCGGTCTCGACACCCTCCGCAACGATGGCGATGTCGAGGGCGCGGCCGAGCCCGACGATGGTCTTGATCACCGCGGTCGCTTCGGGGCTGGATCCCAGCGCATGGACGAAGGACTGGTCGATCTTCAGCTTGTTGAAGGGGAACCGGGCGAGATAGCTGAGGCTCGAATAGCCGGTGCCGAAATCATCGAGCGCCACCGCCACGCCGTGCTCGCCGAGCCGTCGCAGCGTATTCTGCACGCGATCGATATTGTGCAGAAGCACGCTTTCCGTGATCTCGATTTCGAGACGTTTCGGGTCGATGCCGGTCTCCTCCAGGATGTTCTCGATCATCGGCACCAGGTCGTTGTTCAAGAACTGGATCGCCGACAGATTGATGGCGACGTTCACCGGCACGGGCCAGGTGACAGCATAGCGGCAGCCGGTGCGCAACGCCCATTCTCCGATCGCGTGGATGAGGCCGCTCTGCTCGGCGCAGGGCACGAACTCGTCCGGCGGGATCGGCCCCTTTTCCGGATGGTCCCAGCGGATCAGCGCCTCGTAGCCTATGACCCGGCCGGTGATGAGGTCGAATTGCGGCTGATACTGGAGGCGAAGCTGTTCCTCTGCGATGGCCTTGCGCAGATCCTTCTCCAGCTCGCGGCGCCTGCGGCTTGCGTCCTCCATGGACCGGACGTAGAAGCGGCCGGAATTGTCCCCCGAAGCCTTGGCCTGGGCGAGGGCCATCTCGGCATGTTTCAGGAGGGTGGCCGGGTCCTCCCCGTCGGCCGGGCCGATCGCCAAGCCGACGCTGATCGAGCTGATCAATTTATGCCCGCGAACGGTGTGCGGTTTGGCCATCGAATCGCGAACGGTGCGGGCGAGCACGAGGGCGGCGTTCCTTGCCTTCTTGCCTTCGACGAGGATCGCGAACTCATTGCCGCCGAGGCGGCCGGCAATGGCGTCGTGGTCGGCGATGACCTCGCGAATCCGTTCGCCGACACTGGCGAGAAGCGCATCGCCGATCGGATGGCCGAGCGCATCGTTGATATCCTTGAAGCGATTGAGATCGACAGACAAGACGGCGACGGAGGTGTGGTTGCGCTGCGCCTCATCCAGGGCCCGCGCCAGATGCTGGATAAAACGGGCGCGGTTCGAAAGCCCGGTCAGCGGGTCGTGGGCGGCGAGGAAATGGATCTCCCGCTGCAGCTGGTCCTGCTGGCGGATTCGGCGCCAAACCACGAAGAGGGGAGCGCTGATGCCGAGCATCATCAAGGCCGAGGAGACGACGATCGCGATGTTGAAGGCGTTGCTGAAGCGGATGTAGGCGCTCGACTGGTCAGTGTCGACGACCATCACCTTCGATACCCGCGCGCCATCCTTGATCGGGACGAACACCCGGGCGGTGTGCGCGGGCATGTTCGGCATTCCCGAGGAGGCATAGCGCAAAAGGCTCCTGCCGGAGGTGATGGTGCGCTGGAAGGCCCGGTCGAAATTGGCGTTGCGGGCCAGCGTGCGCAGCTCCCGGGCGCTGAAATTCGGTCCCCTGGCTTCCACCGAGCGGTCAGCGCGAAACAGCGCAAAGCGGCGAACGATGCTGAAATGCTCGCCGCTGCGGAACGACAGGAGCTCATCTGGTCGATAGCGCGACGCGGCCGGCTCGCCGACAGAACGCTTTATGGCCAAAGCGGCGTCGCTCGAGGCCGCCGGGCTATGGACAAGGCCGTCCGCCTGCGAGCGCGGCGGCGACGCGTCGGCATATTGCAGACCGTGGCTATAGTTGCTGTCCCTGGCGATCGCCGCGGGACGGCCCATCTGGTTGCTGACATGCTGCGCCCAAAAGGTGGCGAGATAGCGCGCGTCCCGCTCGAGAACGTCAAGCGAGATCAGGCGGGTCACGAAAACCACGCCCAGCACCATGAACAAACCGAAGGCGACGAGCCCCGTGATGAGCATGAGGTCGCCTTTGGCCCACCTGGAAGACATACATGCTCCCTTGTGCTTGACAGCACATGGTTGCAGGCGCTGGTTAAGATACACTCAAGACGGGTGCGGTAATCGAACGCTATCGATTATCCGCTTCTAAACCCCGAAAGGGCGCTGAATTCCTCTGAAAAACCGAGGCGAGACCCCGACGCGGCGGCTCAGACGAGGGCTGAACGCCGCTCCGCCCGTTTGCGCGCGTGCGGGTCGAGCAACAGCTTGCGCAAGCGGATCGATTTTGGCGTGACTTCCACCAATTCGTCGTCCTGGATATAGGCCAGCGCCTTTTCCAGTGTCATGCGGATAGGAGGAGTTAGCCGCACCGCCTCATCCTTGCTGTGGGTGCGGATATTGGTGAGCTTCTTGCCCTTGAGCACGTTAACTTCAAGATCGTTGTCGCGCGTGTGCTCGCCGACGATCATGCCGGGATAGACCTTGACGCCGGGGTCGATCATCATCGGCCCACGCGCCTCCAGATTCCACATGGCATAGGCGACCGCCTCGCCGAATTCGGTGGAGATCAGCACGCCGTTGCGGCGGCCGGGGATGACGCCCTTGTAGGGCGCGTAGCCGTGGAACAGCCGGTTCATCACCGCGGTTCCGCGCGTGTCGGTAAGGAGCTCGCCCTGGTAGCCGATCAGCCCGCGCGTCGGCGCGTGGAAGACGAGCCGCAGCCGCCCGCCGCCGGAGGGCCGCATCTCCACCATCTCAGCCTTGCGCTCGGACATCGTCTGCACAACGACGCCGGAATGCTCCTCGTCGAGGTCGATCACCACCTCCTCGATCGGCTCCAGCAATTCGCCCTCGTCGTTCCGCTTGAACAGCACCTTGGGGCGGGAGACGCTCAACTCGAAGCCTTCGCGCCGCATGGTTTCGATCAGAATGCCGAGCTGCAATTCGCCACGTCCGGAGACCTCGAAGGCGTCGCTGTCCGCCGTCATCGCCACGCGCAGCGCCACATTGCCCTCCGCCTCGCGCAGCAGCCGCTCGCGGATCACCCGGCTCTGCACCTTGTCGCCGTCAAGGCCCGCGAGCGGCCCGTCATTGATGCGGAAGGTCATGGCCAGCGTCGGCGGGTCGATCGGCAGGGCTGCAAGCGGCATGTCGATGGCGGGATCGCAGATCGTGTCGGAGACGGTGGCGACGCCAAGGCCCGCGATGGCGACGATGTCGCCGGCGCGGGCCACCTCGATCGGCTGCCGCTCCAGGCCGCGGAAGGCGAGCACCTTGGAGATGCGCCCCTGCTCGACGATCCTGCCGTCGCGGGAAAGCGCCTTGACCGGCTGGTTGGGCGAGACGGCGCCGGACGTGATCCGACCGGTCAGCACCCGGCCGAGATAGGGGTTGGCCTCGATGGTGGTGGCCAGCATGCGCAACGCGCCGGGCTCGACCGTGGGCGCCGGAACGTGGCGGACCACGAGGTCGAACAGCGGTGCCATGTCCCGCTTCGGTCCCGCCGGCGCGACCGCCATCCAGCCCTCCTTGGCCGAGCCGTAGAGGATCGGAAAGTCGAGCTGCTCGTCGCTGGCGCCGAGCGCCGCGAACAGGTCGAACACCTCGTCGACAACGGCGTCGGGGCGGGCGTCGGCCTTGTCGATCTTGTTGATGGCGACGATGGGCCTCAAGCCCACCTTGAGCGCCTTGGCGACGACGAACTTGGTCTGCGGCATCGGCCCCTCGGAAGCGTCGACCAGGACCACGGCGCCGTCCACCATGTTGAGGATGCGCTCGACCTCGCCGCCGAAATCGGCATGCCCCGGCGTATCGACGATGTTGATGCGCGCCTCGCGCCACGGGATCGAGGTGACCTTGGCGAGGATGGTGATGCCGCGCTCGCGCTCCAACTCGTTGGAGTCCATCGCCCGCTCGGCGACGCGCTGATTTTCGCGGAAGGCGCCGGACTGCGCCAGCAGCCGGTCGATCAGGGTCGTCTTGCCATGGTCGACATGGGCGATGATGGCGATGTTGCGGAGGTTCATGGAAATCCACTTTCGCGCGGCCCGGGCGGCGCGTCACTCTGGTTGCGGCGCAATATAGGCGGGCGCACGAAAAGCGCAATGCCGGGGCGTCCGGCCGCGGCCATCGATTTGCCGTCTGTGCGGCTCTGATATAATCGGATCGTCGCGCAACCTTTCGAAAGCCGCTTGCATGAAGCGCCTCGCCGTATGGCTGTTCGCGCTGTTCTTTCCGCTGCCTTTGGTGGCAGGCGGCGTCTGGTTCGCGGCCCAGGGCTGGCCTCAGAGCTGGCGCTCGGCCGACTGGTCGTCGGCGGGGATCGCGCCCGACCCGGCGGGCAACGGCGAGGCGATCATCCAGGTCTATACGGCGCGCGCCGGCAGCTGGCGCGGCATTTTCGCCGTCCATAGCTGGCTCCTGATCAAGCCCGAAGACGCCTCGGGTTTCAGCCGCTACGAGGTCACCGCCTGGGGCAGCCCGGTGCACCGCAACCGCCACGCGCCCGACGGCCGCTGGTACGGCAACATGCCGCAAGTCATCTATGATCTGCGCGGCGAGGAGGCGGCGCGTCTGATCCCTAGGATCGAGGCGGCGATCCGCGCCTATCCGCACAATGAGCGCGGCGGCTACCGCAGCTGGCCGGGTCCCAACTCCAACAGCTTCATCGCCGCCATCGCCCGCGCCGTGCCCGGCTTCGACCTCGTCCTGCCGCCGGTTGCGCTCGGCAAGGACTATGTCGGCGACGGCGTCTATCTGGTTCAGGCGCCGAGCAAGACTGGCTGGCAGCTTTCGCTCGCCGGCATTCTCGGTCTCACCCTCGCCGGAGAGGAGGGCCTGGAGGTCAATTTGTTTGGCCTCGTCGGCGGCGTGAACCTGCTCGCGGCAACCGTCTCGCTGCCGTCGCTCGGCCGCGTCGATCTTGCCGGCCTTGCCTCGAGAGCCTTGGCGGCCTTCATGGCGAACTAATACCAGAGCCCCATCGCCGAGAGGCGGGTGCGGGGCCCGCGGATGACCGGCACCGAGCCGCGCGGCGGCTTCGGGCGGCCATCGGGCAGGTCGAGAAAGGGCCGCTCTGGCGGCTTCAGCGACAACAGCCGCCTCACCCGCTCGCTGGTCTTGGGATGCGAGCGCAGCACCGAGGGCTGCGGCACCCGGCCGCCGGGCAGCATCATCTCCCACATCCGCCCCTGGCTCTTTTCCAGATGCACCAGCGCCGAGGCCAGGCCCTCCGGGTCGCCGGTGAGACCCGCAGCGTCGAGGTCGGCGTCATATTCGCGCGCCCGGGACAGCGCCAGTTGCAGCAGCGCGCCGATGGTCGGCGCCGTCCACAGGAGCGCGATGCCGAGCCACGGCACCCGGCCGCCGCCGGCAAGGATCGCCGGAAAATTCAGGAACAGCGTGAACAGCCCGACCATCGACATGACCGATGTCAGGCGCGAGACCATGTCGGCGAGCGCCATGACCTTGATGTCCTCGTTGCGGATATGGCTCAGCTCATGGGCGATGACGCCGGCGAACTGGCGCGGGGTCAGGCGCCGGATCAGGGCGTCGGTGATGCCGATGGCGGAATCCTGCGGCGTGCCGACGGAAAAGGCGTTCATCAGGTTCGACGGCACGTAATAGAGGTCGGGCGGGGCGGGAAGGTCTGCCCGGGCGGCGATGAGGCGCAGGATGCGGTGGCCTTCCGGGAAATCCTCCGGCTCGAGCCGCCGCGCCTTGTAGAGCCTGAGGATGAGGTCCGGAGACATGCGCGCGCTCATCCACAGGCTCAGGCCGCCGAGGAGCGCCGCCCAGAAGATGCCGGCGAGCCCCGCGAACACATAGGCGCAGGCCACCAGCAGCAACAGGCTGCCGCCCGCGAGCAGCACGGTGTGCAGCCGGTTGCGCCATTTGTGCCGGACCTTGTTGAGCGGATCGAGCGGCGTCAGTCCCACCATGCCCCTGATATAGGGCGATCTTTACGTCTTTGCATTCATTGCGCCGCGCAGGTGTTGCCGACGGAGTCTTGAACGCGGCAGTGCGGCATGGCCGGCGCGGCGATCCGTGATCGTACCGAACATCGGCCCTCCCTTTCGCGCCCGCTTTGACGCCCCTGCGGAGCGTGCGATGCTTCCCGCACAGACCGCGTGGGCCGGGAGAACTCATCATGACCGCGACGTCAGACCAATCGAGGACCTACGCGCCGGGGACCGCGGGCGCGATCATGGCGACGCAGGTTCCGGTAATCGAGGCTGGCGAAACGGTCATGAACCTGCGACTCTTGCTGCAGGAAGCGAAATGGGACTCCGTCGACCCGGTAATCGTCACGGACGACGGCGGTTTCTTCACCGGCGCCCTACCAATGGCGCAGCTTGTTGCAGCGCCGGACCAGACATTGGTGGGAGAGCTGGCCGATCCGGACTGGCCCTGCGTGACGTGGGACGTGGATCAGGAGAGCGTGGCCAACATTGCCCGCAGCGAAGCCCTGTCGGGCGTTCCCGTGCTCGACACCCGGGACAATGTGCTTGGCTGTGTCTCCGCCACGATGCTCCTCGATGTCCTGTGGCATGAGCATACCGAAGACGTCCACCGGCTTGCCGGCATCATTGCCCGCACCGAGTCGGCCCGCCATGCATTGACAGCCTCCCCCGTGAGCCGCGCCTGGCGCAGGCTGCCCTGGCTGCTGCTGGGCGTCGCCGGAAGCGCGGTCGCGACCGGCATCATGGCCGGTTTCGAGGCGCAGATCAGCGCCGATGTCCGGATCGCGTTCTTCGTACCGGCGCTGGTCTATCTTGCCGATGCCGTGGGCACGCAGTCGGAGGCCGTGACGGTACGCGCGCTCGCGACCGGAAGGATCCCGCTGGGCCCGGCGCTGCGCGGCGAACTCGCCACCGGCGCGCTGATCGGCGTCGTCCTCTCGGCGTTCGCGTTCGCGGGCGTGATGCTGGGCTTTGCCGACGCGGACCTGGCGGCAGCCGTGGCGCTTACCGTATTCGCCGCCGGCGGACTGGCGACAGGGATCGGATTCGGCCTCCCCTGCCTGCTCGAACGGTTCGGGATCGACCCGGCCTTCGGCTCCGGCCCGTTGGCCACGATCGCTCAGGACGTGCTCAGCATCCTGGTCTATTTCGCCGTTGCCCTCGCGGTGCTCTAGATGCGAGTCGCTCCCGGTCATAGGCAACCACTCCAGCGTGTGCGGCACCTCACCGGGCGTAATTGTCGAGACCTTGAATCGCACCTTCTCGACAGCCTGCCGGAGATCACGATTGCCGGCCCGGCCATCACGCTTTCGCGAGGGGCGATTGCGCGCGGCGCCCGAACGTCTAGATTGCCGATAATCGTTGATCCCGGGAAAGGCTGGTCGCAATGAAGACTTGGCGGAATTCGAGAAGGCTCGGGAAATTGGGGCTGGCGGCGGTGGCCGGCGCCGCCCTCATCGCAGCCGCGGCGAGCCTCGCCGCGCGGGAGAGCAAGGCACAAGGTGCCGGCGCCGAAACGGCGATCTTCGCCGGCGGCTGCTTCTGGTGCGTGGAGGAGGCCTTCGACAAGGTCCCCGGCGTCGTCGAGACCACCTCCGGCTATACCGGCGGCCACGTCGAGAACCCGACCTACGAGCAGGTCACGGCCAAGGGCACGGGGCACAAGGAAGCCGTGCGCGTGCGCTACTACCCGGCCCAGGTGACCTACGCCGAGCTTCTCGACGTCTTCTGGCGCAATGTCGACCCGTTCGATGCCGCGGGCCAGTTCTGCGACAAGGGCGATTCCTACAAGTCGGCGATCTTCGTCGCCGACGACGCGCAGCGCAAGCTTGCCGACGAATCGAAGCAGGCGGTCGAAAAGCGCTTCGGCAGGAATGTCGCGACCCGGATCGAGGCGGCCAGCACATTCTGGCCGGCGGAGGGCTATCACCAGGACTATCACAACAAGAATCCGCTCCAATACAAGTTCTACAAATGGAACTGCGGCCGCGCCCAGCGGCTGGAACAGGTCTGGGGCCCGGCCGAGCATTCCTGAGCGCGGCGTCGGCAAGCAAGACCGTTCGGCGCAACGGCGTGCTTGACGCGCCCCGGCGCGATGCTATCTACCGCCCGTGACCGACCTCTCCCACATCCGCAACTTCGCCATCATCGCCCATATCGATCACGGCAAGTCGACGCTCGCCGACCGGCTGATCCAGATGTGCGGCGGGTTGCCTGAGCGCGAGATGAAAGAGCAGGTGCTCGATTCCATGGACATCGAGCGCGAGCGCGGCATCACCATCAAGGCGCAGACGGTGCGCCTCACCTACGCCGCCAGGGACGGCGAGACCTACGAGCTCAATCTCATCGACACGCCGGGCCATGTCGACTTCGCCTATGAGGTGAACCGGTCGCTGGCCGCCTGCGAGGGCTCGCTGCTGATCGTCGTCGCGAGCCAGGGGGTCGAGGCGCAGACGCTGGCCAACGTCTACCAGGCGCTCGACAACGACCACGAGATCGTGCCGGTCTTGAACAAGATCGACCTGCCGGCCGCCGAGCCCGCCCGCGTCCGCCAGCAGATCGAGGACGTGATCGGGATCGACGCCTCCGGCGCGCTGGAAATCTCCGCCAAGAGCGGGCTCGGCGTCGACGCGGTGCTGGAGGCGATCGTCGCCCGCCTCCCCGCCCCCAAGGGCTCGGCCGACGCGCCGCTCAAGGCGCTGCTCGTCGATAGCTGGTACGATTCCTATCTCGGCGGCGTCGTGCTGGTGCGCATCGTCGACGGCTTCCTGAGGAAGGGCATGCGCGTGCGCATGCTGGGCTCCGGCGCCGTCCACGATGTCGACCGGGTCGGCGTGTTCACGCCCAAGCTGGTGCAGACCGACCAGCTTGGCCCCGGCGAAATCGGCTTCCTCACCGGCTCCATCAAGGAGGTCGCCGACACCCGCGTCGGCGACACCATCACCGAGGAGAGGCGCCGCTGCGCCAAGCCGCTCGCCGGCTTCAAGCCGGCCCAGCCGGTGGTGTTCTGCGGCCTGTTCCCGGTCGATGCCGCCGATTTCGAGGCGCTGCGCGCCGCCGTCGGCCGGCTCCGCCTCAACGACGCCAGCTTCTCCTACGAGATGGAGACCTCCGCCGCGCTCGGCTTCGGCTTTCGCTGCGGCTTCCTCGGCCTCTTACACCTGGAGATCATCCAGGAGCGGCTGGAGCGCGAGTTCGACCTCGACCTGATCGCCACCGCCCCTTCCGTCGTCTACAAGATCGCCTTGACCGACGGCAAGGAGATCGAGCTGCACAACCCGGTCGACATGCCGGACCCGGTCAGGATCGCCGAGATCAGGGAGCCGTGGATCCGCGCCACCATTCTTTCGCCCGACGACTATCTCGGCGCCATCCTGAAACTCTGCCAGGAGCGGCGCGGCGTCCAGATCGGCCTCACCTATGCCGGCAGCCGCGCCATGGTCTCCTACGACCTGCCCTTGAACGAGGTGGTGTTCGACTTCTACGACCGGCTGAAATCGATCTCCAAGGGCTACGCCTCCTTCGACTATCAGCTCACCGACTACAAGCCCTCCGACCTCGTCAAGATGCAGATCCTGGTCAATGGCGAGCCGGTCGACGCGCTGGCCATGCTGGTGCACCGCGGCCAGGCCGAGGCGCGCGGCCGGGCTCTGTGCGAGAAGCTCAAGGAGCTGATCCCGCGGCACATGTTCAAGATCCCGATCCAGGCGGCGATCGGGGCTAAGGTCATCGCCCGCGAGACCATCTCGGCAATGCGCAAGGACGTCACCGCCAAATGCTATGGCGGCGACGTGACGCGCAAGCGCAAGCTGCTCGACAAGCAGAAGGCGGGCAAGAAGCGCATGCGCCAGTTCGGCAAGGTCGAGATTCCCCAGGAGGCGTTTATCGCGGCGCTGAAGATGGGGGAGTGAGGGAGCGAGGGGCGGTCTGCGCCGCTTCAACAATCTTGCTCTGCACGATGTCGCTGCGGGCAAGGCTCACCATTCGAAGGGCGACTACAACAAATGCCCGATGACTTGTTTCGTAACCGAACTCCCAGTCTCCGAATGAAGTTGGCCATCATGAGCAGCATGATGCCCAACAGGACGGAGGCCGTGGCCACCAGCCAAACGAGAATTGTGGGATCAATGATAGTGAGCACACCCACGACGACCAGCACAGCCCCTGGGAGCATCAGCAAGAAGCCGGAAGACGGCTGTTCCATCAACCCCTTGCACATCGTCGCCATCGAGCACATTGCCACGGGGGTCGGACGGGGCCCGATGCCGGGCCCCGTCGGGTCCGCCCCTTGTTGCGCGGTGTCTTCGACCATGGTTGACCTCCGGTTAACCAGACAGCCCTGCATACCGCTAGAGGACTAAAACTTGCGTGCGTGCGGCCTAAGGAGCCTGCTCGGAATGCATTGACCGCATGGCGTTCACCGGACTGAAGCCCGCAAACGTCGCATAGGCCCCCATCGCCGGGGACAACGCGGCGAGAAGGAACACCCAGACAGCCACGATCTGGCCGAGTTTTTGCACCGCCCCCCGACCAGACCTCTCAGATAGCGAAGAATCCTCGGCCGGAATTCCGCGTGGATCGCGTCAAAATCGGAACTGGCGTCTGGCATCGGAGTCGTCCTGCCACTGGGCCGAGATTGTCGGAGGCGGCGTCGGCTCCGGCATTGATGTCGATCAACTTCGCGTAGACTTTGGCTGCCCCGCGCCCCTTTGGGCGAAGGGGGAAAGATAAGGCAAAACCCGGAGCCAAGCCGCTCGCGGCAACGGCGAAGCTTGCCCTATTCCGGAATGACGCGCCGGTCGCGCAGGCGGGCGAGGCCGGCTCGGCCGGTCTCGGTGAGGAAGGGCACGATCAACAGGTCGATGCCCTCGGCGACATAGGAATCGAGGTCGTAGCGGCCGCGCAAGGCCCACTGCTTGAGCGCCCAGGCGTGGCAGAAATGAACCAGCTGGTAGATCGCCAGGAACACGTTGACCGGGCGGATCAGCCCCTCGGCGATGGCCGCTTCCAGGCACGTCTCCAACAGCTTGTTGGTCGCCGTCTCGCGCTCCTTGATGACGTCCTGGCGATGCGATTTGAGCGACTTGGTCGAGCGGTAGGCAAGCACGGTCGCGTCGAGCAGCCGGTCGACGACGCGGCAATAGGCGTAGAACGCCCGGCAAAGCCGCTCCAGCGGGTCCTCGAGGCCCTCGATGGCCTTGGGGATCTCCCGCTCATAGGTGTCGAGCACGGTGACCAGCGTCAGGAACAGCACGTCGTCCTTGTCGTGGAAATATTGGTAGATGAGCCCGGTCGAGACGCCCGCCTCCTTGGCGATCGCCTGGATGGTGGTGCGGTGGAAGCCCTGCTGCGAGAACAGCTTGGTGGCGGCGGTGAGGATCTGCCGCCGGCGCTCCTCGATCAGCCGCGGGTCGGTCACCAGGCTTTCGACTTCGCCGGGCTCGGTCATGCCATCTCCTCTCTGGCGAGTTCCCTGCCGATCAGCATGCACTGGATGTCGTTGGTCCCTTCGTAGATCTTCGTCACCTTGGCATCGCGATAATGGCGCTCGACGGCGAAATCCTTGAGATAGCCGTAGCCGCCGAAGGTCTGGAGGGCGTCGGAGCAGACCTGCTCTGCAGCCTCGCTGGCGAGAAGCTTGGCCATGCAGGCCTCCTTCAGACAGGACAGACCGGCGTCGCGCAGGCTCGCGGCATGCTGGACGAGCTGGCGGGCGGCTTCGATGCTGGTCGCCATCCGGGCGAGCCTGAACTGCACCGCCTGGTGTTCGATGATCGGCTTGCCGAAGGTCACCCGCTCGCCGGCATAGGCGACGGCCTCCTCAAATGCCGCCCTGGCGATGCCGACGGCGAGCGCCGCGATGCCGATGCGCCCGCCCTCGAGATTGCCGAGCGCGATTCTGTAGCCCTCGCCCTCTTCGCCGAGACGCAGATGGGCGGCGACCTCCAGATTGTCGAGCACGATCTGGCAGGTGTCCGACGAGCGCTGGCCGAGCTTGTCCTCCTTGCGCGCGACGACATAGCCCGGCGTGTCGGTCGGCACCAGAAAGGCGGAGATGCCCTTCGGCCCGGCATCGGCATCGGTGACGGCGAAGACGAGCGCCAGCTTGGCGTTGGCGCCGGAGGTGACGAACTGCTTGGTGCCGGCGAGCACATAGCCCTTCTCGGTGCGCCGCGCGCGGGTCTTCAGATCGGCGGCGTCGGAGCCGGCATGCGGCTCGCTCAACGCGAACGCGGAGAGCATGTGGCCCGCCGCCATCGGCTTGAGGAAGCGCTCCTTCTGCTCCTCCGTGCCGTGGCCCAGGACCGGCATGCAGCCGACCGAATTGTGGCCGCTCATCACCGAGGCGACGCCAGCATCGCCGGTGGCGATCTCCTCCAGCGCCAGAGCGAGCGAGAGATAGTCGCCGCCGGCGCCGCCATAGTCCTCCGGCACGGTCATCCCCATGAAGCCGAGCGCGCCCATGGCGGCGATGGCCTCGGCCGGGAAGGTCGCGTCGCGGTCCCATCGGGCGGCGTTCGGGGCAAGCTCCTGGGCTGCAAAGCGGCGGGCCATGTCGCGGATCGCCGCGTGCTCGTCACTCAGGATCACGCTTGGCCTCCGCCAACAGGCTGTCGGCGATGATCAGCTTCTGGATCTCGCTCGTGCCCTCATAGATCCTGAGCGCTCGGATCTCGCGGTAGAGGCTTTCGACAACCGTGCCGGTGACGACGCCGAGGCCGCCGAAAAGCTGCACCGCCTGGTCGACGACCCGTTGGCCGGCCTCGCTGGCGTGGAGCTTGGCCATGGAGGATTCCCGCGTGCCGCGGCTGCCGGTGACGTCCTTGGCCCAGGCGGCGCGGTAGACGAGGAGGGCGGATGAATCGATATCGACCGCCATGTCGGCGAGCTTGGCCTGGGTGAGCTGATATTCGGCCAAGGGCTTGCCGAACACTTGGCGGGCCTGAACCCGGGCGAGCGCCTCGTCGAGCGCCCGGCGGGCAAAGCCGAGCGCCGCTGCGCCGACGGTGCAGCGGAACACGCTCAAGGTCGCGACCGCCACCTTGAAGCCCTCGCCGGGCTTTCCGACCATGGCCGGCGCGGGAACGCGGCAGTCGGTAAACTTGAGGGTCGCGAGCGGATGCGGCGCGATGACCGGGACGCGCTCGGCGACAATCAGGCCGGGCGCGTCGGCCTCGACGATGAAGGCCGACAGGCCCTTGGCGCCGGGCGCCTCGCCGGTGCGGGCGAAGACGACATAGTGCGCGGCGATGCCGCCGTTGGAGATCCAGGTCTTGGTGCCGTTGAGCACGTAATCATTGCCGTCGCGCACCGCCGACGTGGCGATCGCCCCGACGTCGCTGCCGGCGTCGGGCTCCGACAGCGCGAAGGCCGCGATATGCGCGCCTGCCTGCACCGGCGGAAGATAGGTGTTGCGCTGCTCCTTGGTGCCGAACAGCGAGATCGGCCCGGTCCCCAGCCCCTGCATGGCGAAGGCGAAGTCGGCAAGCCCCGCGTTGCGCGCGAGAATGTCGCGGCTCAGGCACAGGCTGCGCACGTCGAACCGGCCGTCCGGCGCGACGACGCAGGCGTTCTTGAGCAGGCCCGCCGCGCCGAGGCGCTCGACAAGCGTGCGGCATGCCCGATCGAGCCCCTCGTCGTCGGCGGGATGCAGGTCGATGCCGGCAAGCCCGCTCTTCGCAAATTCCTCAAGGTCGGCGGAAAGCCGCTTGTGCCGCGCCTCGAAGAACGGCCAGTCGAGATAGCCCTTGTCCGGCATCGGCCCTCGTTCAGTTGCCTTCGAAAGCCGGCTTCTGCTTGGCCACGAAGGCGTTGTAGGCGCGCTCGAAATCCTTGGTCTGCATGCAGATCGACTGCGCCTCGGCCTCGGTCTCCAGCGCCTGCTCGATGGTCATCGCCCATTCCTGATGCAGGCACTTCTTGGTCATGGCATGCGCGAAATAAGGCCCGTCGGCAAGCTTCTTGGCCATCTCCTGAGCGTGGGAAAGAAGCTTGTCGGGTTCGACCAGGGCGTTGAAATAGCCCCAGGCGAGCCCCTCCTCGGCGCTCATGGAGCGGCCGGTATAGAGCAGCTCGGAGGCCCGGCCATGGCCGATGATGCGAGGCAGGATGGCGCAGGCGCCCATGTCGCAGCCGGCAAGCCCGACGCGCACGAACAGGAACGCCGTCTTGCATTCCGGCGTGCCGTAGCGGAAGTCGCAGGCCATCGGGATGATGGCGCCGGCGCCGGCGCTGATGCCGTCGACGGCGGCGATCACCGGCTGCGGACAGGTGCGCATCTCCTTGATCAGGTTTCCGGTCATGCGGGTGAAGGTCAAAAGCCCGTCCATCTCCATTCTGACCAGCGGCCCGATAATGTCGTGCACGTCGCCGCCGGAGCAGAAATTGCCGCCCTCGCCGGTGACGACCACGGCCCGCACGTCGTCGGCATATTGCAGCTTATGGAAGGTGTCGCGCAGCTCGGCATAGCTTTCCAGCGTCAGCGGGTTCTTGCGCTCGGGCCGGTTCAGGGTCACGGTCGCGACCCGGTCCTTGACCTCCCATTTGAAATGCTCCGGTTTCCATTCGGCAGCCTTGAGCTTGTACATTCGTCTGTCTCCTGTGGTCCTGTCTGTCGTTCGGCGCCTAGCCGGCCATGGTCAGGCCGCCGCTGACGCTGAGCACCTGGCCGGTGCAGAAGCTTGAGCGGCCGCTGGCGAAGAACAGGATTGCGTCGGCGACCTCCTCGGGCTTGGCCAGCCGGCGCATCGGCGTCACCCGCATGAAGGCCTCCTTGATCTTCTCGTTGACCGCAGCCATCAGCGGCGTGTCGGTGGGTCCCGGGCAGACGCAATTGACGTTGACGTTGAAGCGCGCCATTTCGCGCGCCAGCGACTTCGAGAAGGCAATGGCACCGCCCTTGGAGCCGGCATAGACGGACTCGCCGAGGCTGCCGACCCGGCCGGCGTCGCTGGCGACGATGACGATCTTGCCTTCGTTGCGCTCCATCATCGGCTCGCAGAAGGCGCGCGCCATGAAGATCGGCCCCATCAGGTTGAGATTGACCACCTTGCTCCAGAAATCCGGCGTGTTCTGGATAAAGGGCTCGGTCTTCCCCCAGCCGGCGACGCTGGCGAGAATGTCGACATGGCCGCGCAGCTTGACCGCCTTTTCGCGGAACGCCTCGACGGATTTCCGATCGGTGACATCGAGTTCGATAAAGTCGGCCGTGCCCCTATTGTCGCGGATCGCCGCCGCCACCGCCTCGCCGTCCTTGACATTGATGTCGCCGAGAATGACGGCGGCTCCCGCGGCAGTGAAGCGCTCGGCGGTGGTCTTGCCGATGCCGGACGCCGCGCCGGTGACGACCGCAGTCTTGCCCTCAAATCGCATGGTCCATTCCTTTCGGTTGTCGCACTCGGTTGGCTGAATGATTATTCATTCAGTCGAACTTTTCAAGGCGAAAAAATGCCGCTGCTAGCAAATCCGGGCTTTGTCCCGCCGGCGCGATGAGGAGGCGAGAAAAGAGAAAGAGCCGCCCGGCAAGAGTGGCGCAACGGGCCGGGGCAAATCTGCGGCCAGAGCCCTATTCGGCGGCTTCGCGCAGCTCGGTCAGGTTCCGGCGCACCGATTGCAGATGCCGGCGCATGCGCGCCGCGGCGCCGTCCAAGTCGCGTTCCTCGATCGCCTGCACGATCGCTTCGTGCTCGGCGAAACTGTGATGGTCCGAAGGCGGCTTCACCGGTTGGTCGCGCAGACGACCCCAGACGACGGCGCGGCGCACCGCGTTCAGCGTGTCGAACAATGCCAACAGCAGCGTGTTGTGGGTCGCCCGTGCGATGGTCCGGTGCAGGCGGTTGTCGAAATTCTCATATTGCCGCCAGGTACGCGTCTGGCGGCTGCCCTTGAGGCAGGCCCGCATCTCGGCGATCTCGGCCGAGTTCGCGTGCAGCGCCGCTTCCCGCGCGATCTCCGGTTCGATCAGAAGCCGGGTGCGCATGACCTCGGCCGGATTGGTCAGGCCGGAGACGCCGGCAATTGAAAAACGCTCCTCGACGGGCTTCGGGCCGACGAAGGTCCCCTTGCCGACATGGCGCCACAGTTCGCCCTCGCTCTCGAGGATCGCCAGCGCCTTGCGCAGATCGCCGCGCGAGACGCCGAGCAGATCCGAGAGCTCCCGCTCGGCGGGAAGGCGTGCGTTCGCCGTCAGCTCCTCCTGCGCCAGATAGGCGCGCAGTTGCGTCAATGCGGCTTGGGCGTCCTGGGCGCCCTGGCTGACCTGGTCCTCTTGCACGGTTCGGCTCGCGATTTGCTCAATGGGCGAGAATTAGCCATGTTTACAGGGCGTCGGTCAATACAAGTTGACCAATCCGGTGGTTTTGTTTAGCCAATAAGGGATTGGTCAAACAGAGGGTGTCGGCCAATTGCAACGATGTCACAGGGGGCGAGAAGCGTCGCGATCGCCTCGATCTCCCGTGACGGCCAGAACCGGGATGGCGAAACTGCCCGGGCCAAGGAGGAAACCCACCATGAGCAGAATTACAGGCTATGTCATGCGAGCGTTTGCAGGCGTACTGCTTGCCATGTTTTTTGTCCTTCAAAGCGGCACTGTCCAGGCGCAGAACAAGATGCGCATCGCCTTCGGCGATGTCGCGGCCATCGAGTCAGTCCATTTCCTTGCCGCCTTCGAGCGCACCAAGGAACGCGGCATCGATGTCGAGGTGACGTATCTGCAAGCCGAGGACATCGCGGCCCAGGCGGTGGTCGGCGGCCAATTGGACATCGGAATCGGCGGGCCCTACGCGCTCATCCAGAAGGTAAAGGCGCCGATCCGCATCTTCGCCCAGCTTTCGGTATTGCGCTTCTTCCCCGTCGTCAATTCCGAGTTCTACCAGACATGGGCAGATCTCGACGGCCAGGAGATCGCCGTGCATGCGCGCGGCTCGGGCACCGAGGCGATCATGAAGCTGATGGCCGACGTCAATAACATCAAGTATGCGTCGATCAGCTACGTGCCGGGATCGGAGGTGCGCGCCGGCGCGCTGCTGCAGGGCAACATCAAGGCCTCGATCGTCGACGCCGCCAACCGCCGCTTCCTCGAGCAGCAGGCGCCTGGCAAGTTCATCATCTTGCCGCTCGGCGACATCGCCGCCAGCGATGAGGTGCTGTTCGCCAATACGGACTATCTCGCTGCCAACGCGGACGATGTCGATATCCTGGTCGAGGAACTGCTCAAGGCCGTGCGCGAGGTCGCCGACGATCCGGCCGCCGCGGTGGAGATGCGCAAGAAATACAATCTCCTGCCCGATCTCGGCGAGGCGGCGAACGAAGAGATCCTCGCCTACTTCAAGGAAACCGCCGAGGCCGGCGCCATGCCCGTCAATGGCGGCGGCGCCGACGCGGCGCAGGACGACTTCGCCTTCTACACGATTGCGGGCCAGCTCGAGGGCGAGGCGTCGAGCCTCGATGTCGCCGATTTCTGGGATCTCGGCCCGCTCGAGCGGGTGCTCGACAAGATCGGGACCCGGTGAGGCCGAAAGCCTGATGTCGGATGAAATCAGCAGCGGGCGCGGGGCCGTCAGCCTCGCGCCCCTTGTTCCTGCACGCAGTCTGGCTGCCAGAGTGGCGGACAGCCCCGTCACCTGGCGCATTATCTCCTTCGCGCTGTTCGCTCTGGCTTGGGAGATCGCCGGCCGAATCCCGATCAGCTTCGCCTTCCCGACCTTCTCAGACACCGTCCAGGCGCTGGTTGCGATGTTGCTCGACGGCTCGATGCCGCGCGCCTATGTCTCGACCCTGCAACCGCTCGCTCTCGGGCTCTTCATCTCGGCGACGCTGGGCGTCGGGCTTGGTATCAGTTTCGGCCTGTCGCACACCGGCGAGTGGCTCGGTGTGCCGATCTTCATCGTGCTGCAGGCGGCACCCGTGGCCGCGCTCATCCCGCTGGTCACGTTCGTCTACGGCATTGGCCTCACCGCCAAGACGCTGGCGGTCGTCATCCTGGCACTGCCGGTGATCGTGTTGAATTCCTATAAGGCAGTCAGGAACGTCAACGAATCGCTGCTTCTCATGTGCCGCGCCTTTCTCGGTAACCAGCGCCAGGAGGTGCTGAAGATCGTTCTGCCCGACGCCAGCCCGGTGATCTTCGCCGGGCTGAGGCTCGGGATCGCCGCGGGATTCATCGGTGTGGTGCTGGCGGAGCTCCTGATCACGCCGACAGGCATCGGCGACCTCATCACCTATCACCGCTCCATCGCCGACTATCCCGAGATGTATGCCGCCATCGCTTCGATCATCGTGCTGTCGACGCTGACCCTGGTGGTCCTCCAATGGGTCGAGGTTCGCTTCCTCCGGCCGGAAAAGACGGGTACCTGACATGAACGCCAGTGCAGCGATGCAAGCAGCTGCGAAAACGGCCGCAGCCGATGCTGTGGTCGAGATCCGCGGTATCTCGAAGATTTACGGCACCGATGTCGAGGCGCTGCGCGGCGTCGATCTCGAGGTGCCGCGCGGCAAGCTGACCAGCCTGCTCGGCCCGTCCGGCTGCGGCAAAACCACGCTGCTCAAGATCATCGCCGGGCTGTTGCCGGCGACCTCCGGCGAGGTGACGATCAACGGCAAGCGCGTCACCGGCCCGGGGCCGGAGCGCGCCTTCGTGTTTCAGGACTTCGCACTGATGCCGTGGGCGAACGTTCTGCGCAATGTCGCCTTCGGCCTTGAACTGCGCGGCGTGCACCGCGCCGAGCGCGAGGCACGGGCCGACAAATATATCGGCGAGGTCGGCCTGAGGGGCTTTGAGAACAGCTATCCGCACGAGCTTTCCGGCGGCATGCGCCAGCGCGTCGGCCTTGCCCGGGCGCTCGCTGTCGATGCCGAGGTGCTGTTGCTCGACGAGCCCTTCTCGGCGGTCGACGAGCAGACGCGGCGGAAATTCCAGGAGGATCTGATCCGCCTGAGAGCCGGCGATCAGAAGACCTTCCTGTTCGTCACCCATTCGATCGAGGAGGCCGTCTACATCTCCGACCGTATCGTGTTGCTTTCGCCGCGCCCCGGCAGGGTGGCGCAGATCATCGAGCCGGAGATCGACCGCTCGGGCGATCCCGACCAGATCCGCGCCGACCGGCACTACATCGAGACGGTCGAAGAGATCTGGCGCGGCCTGAAACAGTATGTCGAATAGGAGCGGGCGATGAAGATTCTCGGCTATCGCGTGCCCATGATGGCCTCCCTGATCGTTTGGTGCATCGCCTGGGAAGTGGCCGGACGGCTCAATCTCGTGTTCCTGCTGCCGCCCCTCAGCGAGGTGCTCGCCGCCTTGGTCGATCTCGTCCAGTTGCCTTCCTGGCAGGCCGCGACCGTGACGACGCTGAGGACCTTTTTCGTCGGCATGGTGGTGTCCGTTTTGGTCGGCGTGCCGCTCGGGGTTCTGATGGGGCGCGTGCGGCTTGCCGACGATCTGCTCGGCATGTGGGTCAATGTCTTCGTCTCGGCGCCGCTGACGGCTCTGGTGCCGGTGCTGATGATCCTGTTCGGCTTCGGCGAAACGACGATCATCGTCACCGTCTTTCTCTTCGCGGTGTGGATTATCGTGCTCGATACCCGAGCAGGCGTGCGCCACGTCTCGCCGTCCCTGATCGAAATGGCGCACGCCTATGGCGCCGGCCGCATTGCACTGTACGGCAAGATCATCCTGTGGGCGGCTCTGCCGGAGATCCTGGCCGGCATCCGCCTCGGCTTCATCCGTGGCGTCAAGGGCGTGGTGATCGGCCAGCTGCTCGTTGCCATCATCGGCTATGGGGCGCTGCTGGAGCTTTATTCGCGCAATTTCCGCATGGCCCAGTTCTGGGCACTGACCATCATCCTGTTCGCCTTCGCGTTGGTCATCGCCGAACTGCTGGAGCGGCTGGAGCGCAAGGTCGATTACTACGCCGCCAGCAGGTAACCGAGGGCAACGAAGAAAGAGGTCAGTTTCCATGGATTACGTGATTACGCCGCCGACGATGCCGGTGCTTCCGGTGCGCGGCACGGATGCGGTCTTTCCCGTGCATCGGGTCTATTGCGTCGGGCGCAACTATGCGGCGCATGCCATCGAGATGGGGCACGACCCGGACAAGGAGCCGCCGTTCTTCTTCCTGAAGAATCCGGACAATATCGACACCAGCGGCACGTTTCCCTATCCCTCGGCGTCCAACGACGTGCATCACGAGATCGAGCTCGTGGTGGCACTGGCGAAGGGCGGCACCGACATCCCGGTCGAAAGGGCCCTCGATTGCGTCTACGGCTATGCGGTCGGGCTGGACATGACGCGGCGCGACCTGCAGGGCGAGGCCAAGAAGATGGGCCGGCCGTGGGAGGTGGGCAAGGCGTTCGAGCACTCCGCGCCCTGCGGCGAACTGGTGCCGGCTAGCGCGGTCGGGCATCCCGACAAGGGCGCCATCTGGCTCAAGGTCAATGGCAAGATGCGCCAGGAGGGCGACCTCAACCAGCTCATCTGGAAAGTGCCGGAAGTGATCTCCTATCTCTCCGGCCTGTTCACGCTGGCCGCCGGCGACCTGATCATGTCCGGCACGCCGGCCGGCGTCGACGCGGTGAGCCGCGGCGATGTCCTGCTCGGCCATGTCGATGGCATTGCCGACCTCGAGGTCAAGGTCGTCTGAGGCCGGGCCCCCGATCTGGCATCAGGATCGCATCATTCGCCAAATCGCCTTCGATTGGCTCAAGCGCCGGCCGCAATGCGGCGCGGAATGCGATGCTGATCGCGGGCAAAACGGCGGCCGCGGCGCGCCACCGGGCCGAGGCCGCGGAAGCCGCGGCAAAATGAACGGATGACCGTGGAGGGGGCGTGAGCGATCCGAGAAAACACGGCATCCCAATCCTGAGCTACGGGTTCCGGATCTTCTTCCTGCTCGCCGGCCTCTACGCGGTCGCGGCGATGGCGGCGTGGCTTGCCTGGCTCGGCGTGCATATGCTCGGCGCGGAAGTCGCAACGGGGAGCTTTTCCGGCGCGCCGAATGTCTGGCACGGCCATGAGATGGTCTTCGGCTATGGCGTCGCGACACTCGCAGGCTTCATGCTGACCGCGGTGCCGAGCTGGACCGGAGCGCTGCCGCTCTCAGGCCGGCCTCTGGCGATCCTCGCTGCCCTATGGCTCGCCGCCCGGCTCGCGCTGTGGACCTCCGCCTTGCTTCCGGAATGGCTGGTCGCCATCGTCGACCTCGGCTTCCTGCCCTGGCTGGGATTTTTGGTGGCCCGGCAACTGTTGCTGAAGCCACAGGCCCGCAACCTCGTCTTCCTCGCGCTCCTGGCGCTGCTGTTCGCCGCCAATTTCGCCGTGCACCTGGAGTGGATCGGCGTCGCCGACGACAGCGCCTCGTGGGGCCTGAGCCTCGGCATTGTCACGCTTGCCCTCATGGTCGCCATCGTCGGCGGACGCATCGTTCCGGCCTTCACCCGCAACGCCCTGATACGCGAAGGCGAAGGCGAGCGGTTGCCGCAAAGTTTCAAGCCCATCGAGGCTGCGTCGCTGATCGGCGCGTTCGCTGTCACGCTCTGCTATCTGGCGAACGCGCCCGACACGATCAGCGGCGGCGTCGCCGCGCTCGCGGCGCTTGCCCATCTCGCCCGTCTGGCCTTCTGGCGCTCCTGGGCCACGCGCCGCGCGCCGATCCTGTGGAGCCTGCATCTGGCCTATCTGTGGCTTCCCATCGGCTACGCAACTATTGCCGCCGCCCGTCTGTTCGACGCCATGCCCGAGCCCGTTGCCCTGCATGCGCTTGGCGTAGGCGCCATCGGCGGCATGACCCTGGCGGTCATGACCAGGGCGGCACTCGGTCACACCGACCGTCCTCTTGCGGTGACGCGGCCCATCGCCTTATCCTACGGACTGGTTGCGCTGGGGGCACTCGTGCGCGTGTTTGCTCCGGGATTGTTTCCCGCCTTCTATCTGGAGTTGATTTTCGTCGCGGGCGGCCTCTGGATAATGGGATTTGCCATTTTTGTGACCGTCTATTGGCCGATTTTGAGCGGTCCGGCTCTTTCGGGGGAGGGAAAGGTTTGATATCAGGTAAGGCGTTGCCGCGGCATTTTGGCGATCCAATGTGCGGTGGGATCACAAGCGGCCGCAGTGGTGAGGGACCGAGCTGATGGACTATGAGACAATTTTCGAGACCGCGGTCGCAGACGTCAAGGCGGAGGGTCGCTACAGGGTCTTTGCAGATCTGGAACGGATCGCTGGTGACTTTCCCTACGCCCGCAACCACGGGCCCGGGCCCGACCGGGTCGTGGTCTGGTGCTCGAACGACTATCTCGGCCAGGGTCAAAATCCCGAGGTGATCGAGGCCGCCTGCCGCGCGGCGCGGACCATGGGCGCCGGCTCCGGCGGTACCCGCAACATTTCAGGCACCCACCATCTGCACGTCATGCTGGAGCGCTCGCTCGCCGACCTGCACGGCAAGGAGGCGGCATTGCTGTTCACCTCGGGCTATGTGTCGAACGCGGCGACGCTGTCGACCATCGCCAAGCTGATGCCCGGCTGCATCATCCTTTCCGATGCCAAGAACCATGCCTCTATGATCGATGGCATCCGTCAGGCGGGGTGCGAGAAGGTGATATTCCGCCACAACGACCTGGAGCATCTGGAACAGTTGCTCGCCGCCGCGGACCCGGCACGGCCGAAGCTCATCGCCTTCGAGTCGGTCTATTCGATGGACGGCGACATCGCGCCGATCGTTGACATCTGCGATCTTGCCGACCGCTACGGCGCCATGACCTATCTCGACGAGGTGCACGCGGTCGGCCTGTACGGCGAGCATGGCGGAGGCATTTCCGAGCGTGACGGCGTCGCCCAACGGCTGACGGTGATCGAGGGCACGTTGGCCAAGGCCTTTGGCTGCATGGGCGGCTATATCGCCGGCTCCGCGGCGCTCGTCGACGCGGTGCGCAGCTGCGCCGCCGGCTTCATCTTCACCACCTCGCTGCCGCCGGCGGTCGCCGGCGCGGCGCTGGCCAGCGTCGAATATCTGAAAAAGCATGACGAACTCAGGCGACGTCACCAGGAGCGGGCGGCAACCCTGAAGCGGCGGCTTAGCGCGGCCGGTCTGCCGCTGATGCCGAGTGAGACCCATATCGTGCCGATCCTGATCGGCGGCCCGGAATGCGCCAAGGGCGTCACCGACTATCTGATGACCGAGCACGGCATCTACATTCAGCCAATCAACTATCCGACCGTTCCCAAGGGGACCGAGCGGCTCAGACTAACGCCGACGCCGTTCCATGGCGACAAGCTCATGAACGGGCTCTTGGCGGCGCTGCTCGCCGCCTGGCAGATGGCCCATCTAGAGCTGCGTCAGGTGGCCTGATCGGCCAAATCGCTTGAAGGATTGACAATCTTCTGGCAGCCATGCCGCGGCCGAAATAGGTTTCGGGGGCTTGATCAGGCTCGTTTTCGGCACATATCGGATATGAACGACTACGAGAATGCCGGGAGCGTTGGGCGCAGCAGAGGCGCCTCTTGAACTAGGCGATGGAGATGAAAATGAAGTTCAGTCACCTGTTTGCCACGGTCTTGCTTGTCGCCATGCCGGTCTTTGCCGGACAGGCGCTCGCCGACGGCGATGCCGACAAGGGCAAGAAGGTCTTCAACAAGTGCCGCACTTGCCACAACGCCGATGTCGAGAAGAACAAGGTCGGCCCGTCTCTTCTTGGGCTGTTCGGGCGTCACGCCGGCTCGGTCGAGGGTTTTAAATATTCCGATGCCATGAAGAATGCCGACATTGTGTGGGACAAGGAGACCGTCGAGGAATATGTCAAGGATCCCAAGGGCTTCATCCCCGGAAACAAGATGGCCTTTGTCGGAATCAAGGATGAAGACCAGCTCGAGGATTTGCTGGCCTATCTCGAAGAAACCACCAAGAAACCGCAATAGCGCTCGCCGTCCCGTTCCCGGCCAGGGCTTGTCAAATAAGCCCGATCAGCGGGTCGGGCCCGAAGGCGTAGCGGTGCAGCGCTAGAACCGCGGCATAGGCGACAAGGCCCCCTGCAGGCCGCGACCAACCGATTTCGGCGAGCGCCTGCATCGCGCTTCTTCGAGTCAGCGCCATCACCGGCACGAGCGCCGTGCCGCGGCGCCAGTCCGGCGCCTGCGGAGCATCCGATCTGGCGAGCACGATCTCGTCCTTGACGATCGCAACGAGCGCGATCAGTGCCATCACCGCAAAGGCCGTAAAGCGCTTCGCGTCCCCCATATTCAGCATGTGCAGGCCCGCCCACAAAAGGATGGCGAGGCTGCCGGGGGCGCGGGTGACGCGAAAGATGCCGGCGGGCTCAACCAGCTCCGCGCCGCGGCCCGCGCGCGTCGTAAGCCTGGCCACGACGCCGATGAAGGCAAGGGGCATGAGGATAACCGCAGCAAGACGCGCGGGCCCCGCCGGCACGAACAGCTGCGGGCCGGTTTCGGCCGCCCTATAGGCGAGCACGAAGGCGGCGAGCGCCGCCGTCGAGACGAGCGTGTAGACGGCATAAAAGGCGACGCGGCCGAGCCGCGCATGGAGCCAGGGCCGTACCCCCGGCGCCGACAGCGCGGCATGGCTCAGGACGAGGGCCAGACTGGCGGCGATATAGGCGGTCCATCCCTGCATGGCGGACGATCCGGGTTTTGGCGCGCCGCGCCGCCGAGGCGGCGGTCAATCGGCGGGGGAGCCGGCGAGCGCGGCCTTGACGATCCTGGCGGCGCGCTCGGGAAGCTTGAGCGCCAGCGCCGCCTCGTGGCCCTTGGGCGACATCTTGCTCCACGTCTTGCGCACGATGTCGATGAGCTTCGCATCCTCGTGCTTGGCGGCGAAGTCGGCGAAATAGTGCTTGAGAAACACGACGCAGATCACATCTTCCAGCGCCTGCGCCTCGGCGTCGTACTTGATTTTCTCCTTGCGCACCAGCGCGCCGACGCGGGCGATGTCGGCCTCCTCGTAGCCGGCCTCCCGCATGATCTCGGCCAGGCGCCTTGCGTGATAATCCATCAGCGCCTTGCGCCATTTGAGATAGCCGACGCGGCCGTCCGGATAGTTCCCGCGCGGGCTCGTCCAGCGCTCGATGTGCTGGCCGCGGGCGGCGATGCGCAAATGCTCGGATCCGTCCGGGTAGAGCGAAGCGAGCGCCGCGCTCATCCGCTCGCCATAAAGGCGCTCGGCGGCGCGCTCCTCGCCGTCGGCCATGACCCGGTTGGGATCGGCCGCGTTGGCGGCGTCGATCGCGGCCAGAACCGTCGCCAGACGCGGCTTGCTCATCGCCGTGGCGCCGCCTCGCCTTTCGGGCGGCGAAGCTTCGGCCTGGCGGTCATTCGGGAAACACCGGTGGGTCGGGGTCCTCGTCCCAGTCCTTTTCGGGCTCGGGATGGCGCTTCAGCAGGTCTTCGACGAGGCGCACGTGTTCGGCCTCCTCCGAGCGGAACTCCGCGGCCCATTTCTTCATCTCGTCGTCCTTGGCGGTGGCGACAAGGCGGTCGAAAAAGGCAAAGGCCCGCTTCTCGGCGCCGAGCGCCATCTGCAAGGCGTGCCACGGCGTCATCAGATAATGGGCTTCGTCGATCTCGGCCGCCTCCGGCCCCTCGAAATCGCCCCACTTGTACTCGCTGGGCTTGAGCTCGGGCATATTCAGGCCCTTGGCCTGCTCGAGGATCTCCTGGGCGTGATGCTCCTCGTGCGAGGCGAGCTTGCGAAACAGTGCGGCGAGTTCCGGATTGTTGTGCACCTCCATCTGGTCGGCGAGCATCAGATAGCGGTCGGTGGCGTCGACCTCGATCATATAGGCGTGGGCGAGAAGCTCCTCGACGCTGTCGATTGCTTCCGGTCCGGGCTGGCTTGCCCGTGCGGGCTTGGCCTTCTCGGTCATATTGCGAACATCTCCGCAAGTTGGTCCGGATCCTGTTGCGGCCCGCGCTTGGCAAGATGATAGGGGGTGCGGTTGCCGCGATAGAGAATTCCGATATTGAACCCATCATCGGTCATGATGCGCCGCGCGGCGCGGGCCGGATCGTCGGTCGGCTCGACCGGGGCCGGATGCACCAGCTCCTTCCAACTGCGCTCGTCGGGCCGAAAGGTCACGCACGGGCTGAGGATCTGGACGAAGGAAAGTCCGGGGTGCCGGATCGCCTCGACCAGTATGTCGCCGGTGCGCGCAGGGTCGCCGGAAAAGCAACGGGCGACGAAATTGGCGCCCGAGGCGAGCGCGATGACCAGCGGGTGAAACGGGCTCAAGCCCGTGCCGCCCGGCGACAGGGCGCTGTCCCAGTCCGGCTCCGTCGTCGGCGAGGGCTGGCCCTTGGTCATGCCGTAGACCCGGTTGTCCATGACCATATAGGTGAGGTCGATATTGCGCCTGCAGGCATGCAGGAAATGGTTGCCGCCGATGGAAAAGCCGTCACCGTCGCCGCCGGCGACGATGACGGTCAAGTCCGGTCGGGCAACCTTGAGGCCGGTGCCGAGCGGCAGCGAGCGCCCGTGCACGCCGTGGAACCCATAGCAGTTGAGATAGGCGGGGATACGCGAGGAGCAGCCGATGCCGGAGACGACCGCCACATTCTCCGATTGCAGGCCGAGGGCTGCCAGCGCCCGGGTCAGTGACAGGAGAACGTGATAGTCGCCGCAGCCGGGGCACCAGACCGGCTTGATGTCCGACTTGAAATCGCTGGCCTTGAGAACGGGCGCGGTTTGTGCGGTCACGGGATCAGCTCCATTCCTCGATGCGGTTCAGGATTTCCGTCGGACTGATGGTGAGCGGGCCGGGGTGGCGGAAGCCGCGCACTTCGGAGGGCAGGTCGTAATGAGCCCTGACATAGTTCATGAATTGTCCGGAGTGAGACTGTTCCACCACCAATAGCCTGTCGACGCCGGCGAACGCCGCGCGCATCGCCTCTGGCCGGCACGGCGCCAGCAGGCGCAGAGCGATGAGCTTGACCGCGGCGCCGCGCTGGCGCGCCATCTCGACCGCCTCGCGGGCGGCCGCGGTCGAGGAGCCCCAGATCAGCACGGCGAGATCTCCCTCGCCGTCGATCTCGGCCCAAATGTTCCCGAAATCGAAAGCGTCAACCTTGTGCTGGCGCTTGTCGAGCTGGGCGAGATGGTCCTCGGCGCGGGTCGAAGGGGTGCCGCGCGGCGAATGCTCGAGCCCGTCGGCTGTGTATTGGCCGCCGGGCGCGCCGGGAATGGCCATCGGCGAGACGCCGGACGCGGTCACCGCGTAGCGGTGATAGGCGCCGGAAATGTTCTCGGCGCGCTCGCGGCGGCCGAGAAAAGTGATCTCCGCGGGGCGATCGATCACCGCCTTGGCCTGGCCGATGAACTGGTCGGAGAGCACGATGGTTGGGACCTGCATCGCCTCGGCCAGATGCACGGCCCACTGGGTGGTGAACAGGCAATCGGCGATGGACAAGGGCGCCACCACCACATGCGGGGCGTCGCCGTGCAGGCCGTAGACGGCGATGTTGAGGTCGGATTGCTCCGACTTTGTGGGAATCCCGGTCGACGGGCCGCCGCGCATCACGTCGACGACCACCAGCGGCACCTCCGCGGCGGTGGCAAGGCCGATCGCTTCGGTCATCAGCGCCAGCCCCGGTCCGGAAGTCGCGGTCAGCGCCGGGACGCCGCCATAGGACGCGCCGATGACCATGTTGATGGAAGCAAGCTCGTCCTCGGCCTGGACCAGCGCGCCGCCGACCTTGGCAAGAGACGGGGACAACCATTCCAGTATTTCGGTCGCCGGCGTGATCGGATAGGCGGCGGCGAAACGCACGCCGCCGCGCACCGCGCCGAGGGCCGCCGCCTCGTTGCCGGTGATGAGCCAGCGCCCGGCGGCGGCCGGCGTGGGCTCGCCGAGCCGCGGCGCGCCTCCAAGCGTCTCGGCGAACTTGTAGCCAGCCTCCACGGTGACCTTGCCGGAGGAGACCGCGTGTTCGCCCTTGGAACCCAGCTGTTCTTCGATGAGGTCGAAAATCGTGTCCATCGGCAGGCCGACGATGCCGGCAACGGTGCCGAGCGCCAACATGTTCGGCCGCCCGCCCGGGATGGCCTCGAGGATCTCCTTCACCGGCATCTCGATGACCCGCGCGCCGGACGCCGTGACTGCGTCCGCGATCTCGCCGGAGGCCGGGTCGGCGATGACCAGCGTGTCCTTGCGCAACTCGATCTCGGCCGCGAAGCGGTCGAAATTGAGCCAATCGACGACGAACAGCAGGTCGAAGGCGGCGGTCTGAACCTCAACCGGGCGGGTCGACAGGCGCAACAGCGCGGCCGCCTCGCCGCCGCGGATCTGCGGCCCGACCGAGCGGGTCTGCAATCCATACCAGCCGGCCTTCGCCGCCGCTTCGAGCAGAAATCCGCCGGCCGTCATGACGCCCGCCCCGCCGCTTCCGGTGACGGCGATCGACAGGCTGGAGACGGTATTGCGCTGATTTGTCACGGTGCGTTCGGCCCTCTTGTCGCTTGGTCCCGGTGCCGGTCCGCGCGAGATGGGTTGACTTAATTTCGTATTCCAGTACGATTATACGATATTAACTGACCTTAGCGCTGTCAAGGCCCATCACGTCGCATCCGGGCCTGCTGGAAAACGGGTAAACCAAGCCGTCACCGAGGCCTTTGAGACAGATCAAAGCCGGGCTGATACGGATGGGAGATGAAGACCAGCCATGTCGGAACCAGCACATGGATGGATGGTGACCGCGGCCGCGCGAAGCGCCGCGTGGTGCTGGTGCCGGTAGCTAAGACAGGTTCAGGAGGAGTTGAAAGAGATGAATGCGGATACGGCAAAGGCGGCGCGCGAGACCGCTCCGGACAAACTGATTGATCACACGCTTCATTGCGAACTGGTGGTTCAGGGCGTTGTGTTCGAGAAGCGCCCCGCCAAGACCGCCGACGGAGAGATTGTCGAAGGGATCTACAATGCCTGGATCAGGCTCGACAATCCGGAACAGTACAATTCCTACACCACCCACATGGTCAAGGGCGTCATCCACGCCTTCCGCGACGCGTCGGTTGCCCGCGACGTCGTGGCGGTGGTGTTTACCGGCACCGGTGACCAGGCCTTCTGCAGCGGCGGCAACACCAAGGAATATGCCGAATATTACGCCGGAAACCCGCAGGAATACCGACAATATATGAGACTTTTCAATGACATGGTGTCGTCAATCCTGGCCTGTGACAAGCCGGTCATCTGCCGCGTCAACGGCATGCGCATCGGCGGCGGCCAGGAAATCGGCATGGCCTGCGACTTCTCCATCGCCCAGGACCTGGCCCGGTTCGGTCAGGCGGGCCCGAAACACGGCTCGGCCGCCATCGGCGGTGCGACCGACTTCCTGCCGGTCATGATCGGCTGCGAGCAGGCGATGGTCTCAGGGCTTCTGTGCGAGCCGTTCACGGCGCACCAGGCCTATCAGCTCGGCATCATCATGGATGTCGTTCCGGCGCTGAAGGTCGACGGCAAGTTCGTGCCCAATCCGACGGTCGTCACCGATCGCCTGTTTGACGAGTGGGGGCGCGTCGCCTACGGCACGATGAAGACCGGGGAGGAGCTGAAAAAGGGTAGGGCGCTGATCAAGAGCGGCACGGTCGATCTGTCGATGCTCGATGAGAAGGTCGACGAGCTGTGTGCCAAGCTGCTGACCACGTTCCCGGACTGCATCACCAAGTCCTTGGAAGAGCTTAGGAAACCGAAGCTTGAGGCGTGGAACAGAAACAAGGAGGATTCGCGCGCCTGGCTGGCGCTGAACATGATGAGCGAGGCGCGGGCCGGATTCCGCGCCTTCAACGAGGGCACCAAGGAGACCGGCCGCGAGATCGATTTCATCGGCCTGCGCCAGGCGCTCGCCAAGGGCACGCCGTGGTCGCCGGAACTGACCGAGAGCGTGATGCCGCGGGTCAAGGAAGCCGCCGAATGAGCGAAGCGCTGAAGGTCTGGACCGATCGCGAGGGACGGCTGTTGCGGCTGCGGCTGAACCGGCCGAAGGCGAACATCATCGACGCCGAGATGGTCGCTGCCCTCGATGCGGCCCTGAGCGCCCATGGCGACAATCCTGGCTTGCTCGCCATTCTGATCGATGCCGAGGGGCCACATTTTTCCTTCGGCGCCAGCGTCGAGGAACATCTTCCCGGTCAATGCGCGGCGATGCTGCGCGGCCTCCACGCGCTCATCCTGCGCATGGTCAAGAGCCAGATCCCGATCCTGGTGGCGGTGCGCGGCCAATGTCTCGGCGGCGGCCTCGAGGTCGCCATGGCCGGTCATCTCATGTTCGTCGCCCCCGACGCCATGCTCGGCCAGCCGGAAATCAAGCTCGCCGTGTTCGCGCCGGCGGCCTCCTGTCTGATGCCGGAGCGGGTCGGCCGCGCCGTCGCCGAGGAGCTGTTGTTCTCGGGCCGCAGCATCCCCGGCAGCCAGGCCGTCGCCATCCGCCTTGCCAATGCGGCGGCCGACGACCCGGAGGCGGCGGCCGTTGCTTGGTTCGACGATCATCTTGCCGGCCTTTCCGGCGCCGCCCTGCGCCATGCGGTCGGCGCGGTACGCATCGGGTTGGCCGAACGGCTTGCCGAGCGCCTCGCCTCTGTCGAGAAGCTCTATCTCGACAGCCTCATGTCGACTCGCGACGCGCTCGAGGGCCTGCAGGCCTTTATTGCCAAACGCCCGGCCAAATGGGAGCACCGCTAGCCATGTCCGCCATCGACAAGATCAACGAACGCTGCTTCGATCTGTATGAGGATCTGCATTTCAAGGCGGCGCGCGAATGGAAGGATGCCAAGCCCGGACGCAAGGTCGTCGGCTACATGCCGATCTACGTGCCGCGCGAGGTCATCCACGCCGCCGGCATGTTGCCGCTCGGCATTCTCGGCGGCGGCGACCAGCTCGAGGTGATCCACGGCGACGCCTACTATCAGAGCTATATCTGCCGCATCCCGCGCTCGACCGTCGAGCTCGGCGTGTCGGGACGGCTGGATTTCGTCGACGGCATGCTGTTTCCTTCCATCTGCGACGTCATCCGCAACCTGTCGGGCATGTGGAAGCTGATGTTCCCGAATGTCTATGTGCGATATTTCGACGTGCCGCAGAACTATATCGACGAGATCGGCGGCAACTATTACCGCAACGAGCTGCAGGAGCTGAGGGAAGGGCTGGAGGAGCTCGGCGGCTGCAAGATCAACGACAAGGCGCTCACCCACTCCATCGGCGTCTACAACGACAACAGAAGGCTGGTGCGCCAGGTCTACGACTTCCGCGCCAAGGAACCGTGGAAAGCGCCGGCGGCGGAAGTCTATCTGCTGATGCGCGCGGGACTGGTGCTGCCGGTCGAGGAGCACAGCCGGCTGATCCGCGACTGGCTGAAGGAGGCGGAGAGCCGCGACCTGCCGGCGCGCGACAATTGCCGCGTCATCGTTACCGGCCTGTTCTGCGAGCAGCCGCCGCTCAACCTGATCAAGTCGATCGAGCTTTCCGGCTGCTACGTGATCGATGACGACCTGCTGCTGGTCACCCGCTGGCTGATCGGCGACGTGAAGGCCGAGGGCGACCCGCTGACCAACCTGTCGCTCGCCTTCCTGCACCAGTCGGAGGAAACCTCGGCGAAGTATGTGGCGACGCTTGAAGAGAAGGGCCAGCACCTGGTGCGCGCGGTCAAGAGCCGCGGCGCGGAAGGGGTGATCTTCGCCTCGCCCAGCTTCTGCGACCCGGCGCTGCTCGACCGGCCGATGCTGCAGCACGTGTTGGCGGCCGCCAACATTCCCTACATCGCTTTCAAATTTGCGGAAAATTCCGGCCAGATGCAGCCGATCCGCGAGCAAGCCGGCACGTTCGCCGACTCGATCAAACTGTGGAGCCACGCATGACCGAGATCACCACACCGAAAGTTGCCGCGCCTGAGGTCGTCAAGGACGACTCCATGCTCAAGCAGAAGGACATGATGGCCGGTCATTACGACCGTATCACCAGCGCGCACGAGAACGGCAAGAAGATCTGCTCCACCTTCGTGCCGGGCAACCTCAACGAACTGATCATGTGCTTCGATCTGGTCAACAATCTGCCGGAAATCAACGCCATCCAGTCGGGGCTGCGCAAGAAGAGCGGCGCCTTCGTCATGGAGGCGGAAAAGATCGGCCATTCGGAGGACGTGTGCACCTATGTGAAATCGGACATCGGCATGATGTCCAAGGGCAACATCGCGCCCAACGGCAAGCCGTTTCCCGATCCCGACGTGCTGCTCTTGTCCTATACCGGCTGCTTCACCTTCATGAAGTGGTTTGAGCTCTTACGCGAGCAGTACAAGTGCGAGACCGTCATGCTGCACACCCCGTATACGGGCGACGGCAAGATCACGCAGAACATGCGCGACTATATGGTCAAGCAGCTCAAGGAGGTGGTGATCCCGAAGCTGGAGCAGGTGTCGGGCGTCAAGTTCGATATCGACCGGCTGCGCGAATATATGAAAAAGTCGGCCGCCGCCGAGCAGGACCTGGTCTATGTCCTGCAATCGGCCAAGCATAAGCCCTCGCCGATCGACGCCTATTTCGGCGGCATCTACTATATCGGCCCGATCTTCGGCGCCTTCCGCGGCACCCAGGACGCGATCGACTATTACAAGATGCTGCGCGCCGAGGTCGACGAGCGCATCAAGTCCGGCCGTGGCCCGGTGACGCCGGACGGCGACATGGGCGAGGAGAAGTACCGCCTCGTCACCGAGGGGCCGCCGAACTACACCAGTTTCCGCGACTTCTGGAAGATGTTCTACGAGGAAGGCGCGGTGGTCGTCGCGTCGAGCTACACCAAGGTCGGCGGCGTCTATGATTTCGGCTTCCGCCACGATGCCGAAAATCCACTGGAATCGCTCGCCGACTACTGCCTCGGCGTCTACACCAACCGCAACCTGCCGCAGCGCGTCGAGATGCTCGCCAACTATATCGAGGAGTACGAGGCGGACGGGCTGCTCATCAACTCGATCAAGAGCTGCAACTCATTCTCCGCCGGCCAGCTCCTGATCATGCGCGAGGTGGAGAAGCGCACCGGCAAGCCCGGCGGCTTCATCGAAAGCGACCTGGTCGACCCGCGCTATTTCTCGCCTGCCAACATCAAGAACCGGCTGGAGAGCTATTTCCAGATGATCGACCAGAAACGCACTGGCGCCAAGACAGCGGGAGTTGCGGCATGAGAAGCTTCATCGGTGTCGACCTGGGCTCGACAACCACCAAGGCCGTCCTGATGGACGAGAATATGGAAATCCTCGGCCGCGGCATCACCAACTCGCGTTCGAACTATGCCACCGCGGTCAATGTCGCCAAGCTGGAGGCGATGATCGGCACGCGGCTCACCCTGTCCTGGCGCAATTTGAAGACCCGTGTGCCGCAGCTGGGCAACAAGCTTGAAGAATTCCTGACGCGACTCGAGCTCGCCTTCCGGCTCGAGCAGTTTCTGGGGCAGTTGGACGATCTCGAACGGACCTGCATCCGCAATGTCGCCGGCGACCGGTTCGCCGGAATGGAAAAGGCCGTCATCGAGGTCATCTCGGAAGTCTTCAAAGGGGCGCGTGAGGATGCACCGGCGCTGTTTGAGCCCGGCGCGCCACGCAAGTCGGACTTCTTCCGCGACATCGCCGGATCGCTTTTCATGTCGCACGCCAACACGAGGGCCAAGGAAGCCGGCATGGCCTACGACACGCTGCTGAACGTTTACGACAAGTCGATCATCGAGGTGGAGAACCGGACCCCGGAGGTGCAAATCAGCGACCAGTTCATGCGCGCGCTCGACCGGGTGCTCGACCACATGGGCGGGCTCGGCGTCGATAAGGAGGTGGTCCGCGAGGCCGTCAAGGACGCGCTCGACGTGGAAGTGGAGGAGACCTATCTGGTAGGTACCGGCTATGGCCGCGTGACCCTGCCCTTCTCCAAGGAGCATATCCGCTCCGAGATCCTGTGCCACGGCCTCGGCGCGCATTTGATGTATCCGCAAACGCGTACCGTCCTCGATATTGGCGGCCAGGACACCAAGGGCATCCAGGTGGACTCCGCCGGAATCGTCGAGAATTTCCAGATGAACGACCGCTGTGCGGCCGGCTGCGGACGCTATCTCGGCTATATCGCCGACGAGATGAACATCGGCCTGCACGAGTTGGGGCCGATGGCGTTGAAGGCCAAACGCACGGCGCGGATCAACTCCACCTGCACCGTGTTCGCCGGCGCGGAATTGCGCGACCGGCTGGCGCTGGGCGAAGCGCGCGAGGACATCCTCGCCGGCCTGCACCGGGCCATCGTGCTGCGCGCCATGTCCATCCTGTCGCGCTCGGGCGGCATCCGCGACCAGTTCACCTTTACCGGCGGCGTCGCCAAGAACGGGGCGGCGGTGAAGGAGCTGGCAAAGCTGGTCAAGGAGAATTACGGCGACGTGACCATGAACATCAATCCGGATTCCATCTATACCGGCGCGCTGGGGGCGGCGACCTTCGCCTACCGCGCGGTCGAGGGCAACGCCTGAAGGAGACCAAGCTCATGACCATTACAGCAGGCATCGATATCGGTTCGGGCGCGGTCAAGGCGGCTCTGTTCGAGGTCACCGGCGAAGAGACCAAGTGGCTTGCCAAGGATCTGCACCGCGTCCGCCAGCGCGATCCGTTCCAACTCGCGCGGTTGGCGTTTGACACCTGCCTCGAAAAGGCGGGCCTCAAGGAAGAGGCCGTCCAATATGTGGCGACCACCGGCGACGGCGAGACGATCCCGTACCGCACCGGTCACTTCTACACCATGACGACCCATGCGCGCGGCGCCATCTATCTGCATCCCGAGGCGCGCGCGGTGCTCGATGTCGGAGCGCTCAACGGCCGCGCCATCAAGATCGACGAACGCGGCAAGGTTCTGACCTACAAGATGACCAGCCAGTGCGCTTCGGGTTCGGGCCAATTCCTGGAGAATATCGGACGCTATCTCGGCATAGCCCAGGATGAGATCGGTGAGCTGTCGAAACAGGCCGACGATCCGGAGAAGGTCTCGAGCATTTGCGCGGTGCTGGCCGAAACCGACGTCATCAACATGGTATCACGCGAGATTACCGCGCCGAACATCCTGAAGGGCATCCATCTGTCGATGGCCGGCCGTCTGTCGCGGCTTCTCAAGGCAATAGGGGCCGACGGCACGATCATGGTCACCGGCGGGCTCGCCGGCGACGCCGGCCTCGTCGCCGCGCTTGAGGAGGATCTTCGTGCGCAGAACATGTCGATGCCGGTGGTCACCCACGAGGATTCGATCTATGCCGGCGTCATCGGCGGGGCGCTGTGGGGCGCCTACCGTTATGAGAAGCTGAAGCAGATCGACGCGCTGCCGATCGCCTCGTGACCATCGGCGGAAGATAAGAAGGAAGCTTCTTATGGCATTGAAGATTTTGGAAACCTGCACCGCCTGCGACGCCTGCGAGCCGGTGTGCCCGAACAAGGCGATTTCGGTCGGCGACCCGATCTACAAGATCGATCCGATGAAATGCACCGAATGCGTCGGTGCCGAGGACGAGCCGCAATGCGTCCTGGTCTGCCCCGCGACCTGCATCGAGCCCGACCCGGACTGGCCGGAGACCAAGGAGCAGCTTATGGAGAAATACCACCAGCTGCACGGCTAGAGCATTCTTGAGCCCCCCGGGCATCGCCCCCCGGGTCTCGCTTTGCCGATCCCGGGGACAAGCTTTGCCGATCCCGAGGGCAGGCTTGTCAAGCCCGGCCATGATGGGGTGGACGGCCGCTGCTCAACGGCCTCGCAATGTGCCAGAACGGGGCTGCTATTGAGCGCCACCTTGCGAGAGGAGACGTCCGACATGCAGGTTGGAGCGCATTTCGTGAAACCGGTGTCACTCAAAGCGCTCTAACTTCTTTATTTTACACGCATTTTTGTCCGA
>JAUYJB010000028.1 GCA_030688605.1 Hyphomicrobiales bacterium | reverse complement strand
CCTCGAAGCAGCGCACCACATGGACGATGGCGTCGACCTCGCGGATATTGGCGAGGAAACGGTTGCCGAGCCCCTCGCCTTTCGAGGCGCCGCGCACCAGCCCTGCAATGTCCACGAAGGTCAGCCTGGTCGGCACTGTACGCGCCGATCTGGCGATCTTCGCGATCGTTTCAAGGCGCTCGTCGGGCACCGCCACCTCGCCGACATTGGGCTCGATGGTGCAGAAGGGATAGTTTTCCGCCTGCGCGGCGGCGGTCTGCGTCAGCGCGTTGAACAGGGTGGACTTGCCGACATTGGGCAGCCCGACAATGCCGCACTTGAAACCCATGGCTAGCCGGAATGCTCCTGGTCCGCGTCCTCGGGCTTTGCCTCGGGCGGATTGAGCGCGAGATGGACCTTGTTCATGAAATTCGCGTCGTGGCCTGCGGCAAGGAGCGGCGCGTGCTCGGCGACAGCGGTCAGCAGCGGCTCCAGCCATTCCCTCTCGGCCTTGGCGAAATCGCGCAGCACGTAGTTATGCACCAGGCCCTTGTCGCCGGGATGGCCGATGCCGAGCCGCACGCGGCGGAATTCCGGGCCGATATGCGCGGCGATCGAGCGCAACCCGTTGTGCCCGGCCACGCCGCCGCCGGTCTTGACCCTGAGCTTGCCAGGCTGCAGGTCGAGCTCGTCGTGGAAGACGATGATCGCATCCGGCGCAAGCTTGTAGAACTGCGCCGCCGCCGCCACCGAGCGCCCGGATTCGTTCATATAGGTCATCGGTTTCAACAGCAGGCATTTGCGCCGGCCGAGCAGGCCTTCCGCCGCCGCACCGTGAAAGCGGCTGCGCCACGCGGGAAAGTCGTGCCGGACGGCGATCGCGTCGACCGCCATGGCGCCGATATTGTGGCGGTTGAAGGCGTAGCGGCTGCCTGGATTGCCGAGCCCGACGAGCAGTATCATGCGCGTGCCCCATGGTCCGATCGCGGCCGGTGCATCCGCCAAGACGCCGCGCCGGAAAGCGCGGCGCGGCCGGGCTCAATCCTCGCCTTCGGCCTTGTCTTCGCCCTCGCCTTCGGCTTCTTCCTCGCCCTCTCCTTCGGCCTCGACGCCTTCAGCCTCCGCGGCCTCCTCTTCCTCGGTCCGCAGCACGGCCGGCGCGGCAATGGTGGCCACGGTGAAGTCGCGGTCGGTGATCGTCGGCACGACGCCCTCGGGCAGCGGGATCGCCGAGATATGGATTGAGTCGCCGATGTCGGTCCCGGTCAGGTCGGCGGTCAGATGTTCGGGGATCTGGTCGGCGAGGCAGTTCAACTCGATCTCATGGCGCACGATGTTGAGCACCCCGCCGCGCTTGATGCCCGGCGATTTTTCCTCGTTGATGAAGTGAACCGGCACCGAAACGTCGAGACGCGCGCCCTCGCCAAGCCGCAGAAAGTCGACATGGATCGGGAAGTCGCGCACCGGATCGAAATGGACGTCGCGCGGGATGACGCGCGAAGCTTGCCCGTTCACGTCGACCGAGAACAAGGTTGTCAGAAAACCGCCGGCCTTGATCAGGGAAGTCAGCTCCCTGCGCTCGATGGCGATGGGTTCGGGGGGCTGCTTATCACCGTAAATTACGGCCGGAACCAAGCCGGCGCGGCGCGTTGCCCGGGCGGCCCCCTTGCCGACCCGATCGCGTGCCGCGGCTTTCAGCTCAACGACTTTAGACATCACATTCTCCTAAGAAATCTCGTCGCGCCTTGCCTCCAGGGGTGCCGGGCGCGCGACGGTCGCGCGGCTTATAGCGTCAATGCGGAGGACTGACAATGCCGGCGGGCGGGATGCGGCGGGAATGCTCCCGGCGAGAAGGTTCAGTGGAACAGGCTGGAGACCGACTCTTCGAGCGCCGTGCGGCGGATCGCCTCTCCGATCAGCGGCGCGATGGAAAGCACGCGGATGTTGCTGGCTCCGCGCACCGCATCGGTCGGCTGGATCGAGTCGGTAATGACCAGCTCTTTCAGATGCGAGGCGGCGATGCGGTCGATCGCATTGCCGGACAGCACGCCGTGCGTGATGTAGGCGGAGACGGCCGTCGCGCCCTTTTCCATCAGCGCCTGGGCGGCATTGCACAGCGTGCCGCCGGAATCGACGATATCGTCGACCATGATGCAGGAGCGGCCCTTGACGTCGCCGATGATGTTCATGACCTCGCTTTCGCCCGCCCGCTCGCGCCGCTTGTCGACGATAGCGAGGGGCGCGCCGATGCGCTTGGCGAGTCCGCGCGCGCGCACCACGCCGCCGACATCCGGCGATACCACCATCACGTGATCGAGCTCATTTTGCTCACGGATGTCGCGCACCATAACCGGCGCGGCATAGAGATTGTCGGTCGGTATGTCGAAAAAGCCCTGGATCTGGCCCGCATGCAGGTCGAGGGTCAGCACTCGGTTGGCGCCGGCTTCAGTGATCAGATTGGCGACCAGCTTGGCGGAGATCGGCGTGCGCGGGCCCACCTTGCGGTCCTGACGGGCATAGCCGAAATAAGGGATCACAGCCGTGATGCGCTGCGCCGAGGCGCGTCGCAACGCGTCGATAATGATCAACAGCTCCATCAAATGATCGTTGGCAGGATAGGAGGTCGACTGGATCGCGAAAACGTCCTCGCCGCGGACATTCTCTTCAACCTCGACGAAGATCTCCATGTCGGCGAAGCGGCGGACGACGCATTTGGTCAGCGATGTCTTGAGGTAAGCCCCGATTGCTTCCGCGACAGCTCGGTTCGAGTTACCCGAGACCAGCTTCATGGCCGAAACCCTATTCTGAGAAATAAGTGGGCGCTCCGGGGATGATGCGAGCCCTCCCAGCGACGGTCGGTACGGCAAGGTTCTAACAACCGCCCCGCGGCGTGTAAACATTCGCGTTGGCTGTGGAATAGCGTTTATGGTTCCAACGGCACAAGCCGCGCAATGCCCTCCGCCGCCGCCGCCGCCGCGAGCACGGTCTCGATACGCCTTTGCTCTTGGGTCGCGTTCGCGCGCAGCGTACGTGCCTGGGAAACCTTG
>JAUYJB010000027.1 GCA_030688605.1 Hyphomicrobiales bacterium | reverse complement strand
GACGCGAACGGATGAACGGAAAAACACCGCTGGCGGGGCGTTGACGCGCCGCTAAAAAAATTAGATCGCGGTGCCGAATCGCCCCGCCTCCCCTCATACCCTCGCGCCCCCAAGGGCGGCGGGAGGAACGGCGCGTGCCCGCCCGCCGGGCTGAGCGCCCTCGAAAGTTCAGGATCGCAGGTCCATATGGTTCCCTATAACCATGAACCGCTCTAGTATCGCGCCAGGACCTTGCCGAGAGAACCGTAAGGGCAGATTGCCGTGAACTGGATCAACAACGTCGTCAGGCCGAAAATCCGCGGCATCCTGCGCAAGCGGGAGCTGCCGGACAATCTGTGGGTGAAATGCCCGGAGACCGGTCAGATGGTCTTCCATCGCGACCTGGAGGCGAACCAGTTCGTGATACCCGGGTCCGGCTATCACATGCGCATGGGCGCCAAGGCGCGGCTGAATTGGCTGTTCGACGACGGCAAGTTCGAGGAGATCGCGCTGCCGGAGGTGCCCGTCGACCCGCTCAAGTTCCGCGACGAGCGCCGCTATGTCGATCGGCTGAAGGACGCCCGCAGCAAGACCGGTCTTCAAGACGCCGTCAAGCTCGGCATCGGTCCACTCGACAGCCTGACCGTCGTCGTCGGCGTGCAGGATTTCGATTTCCTCGGCGGCTCCCTGGGCATGGCGGCGGGCGAGGCGGTGATCACCGGCATCGAGGCGGCGGTTGGGCGCGAGTGCCCGTTCATCATGTTTACGGCCTCCGGCGGCGCGCGCATGCAGGAAGGCGTTCTGTCGTTGATGCAGATGCCGCGCACGACGGTCGCCGTGCAGGAGCTGCGCGAGGCGGGACTGCCCTATCTGGTGGTGCTGACCAACCCGACCACCGGCGGGGTCACCGCCTCTTACGCCATGCTCGGCGACATTCACATCGCCGAGCCCGGCGCGCTGATCGGTTTTGCCGGCCCGCGGGTGATCGAGCAGACCATCCGCGAGAAGCTGCCGGAGGGCTTCCAGCGCTCGGAATATCTCTGGGAGCACGGCATGATCGACATGGTCGTTCATCGCCACGAATTGCGCGCGACGTTGAGCCGGCTGTGCCGGTTGCTCACCAAGCAGCCGGTGCTGGAGGCCGAATATCCGATGAGCGAAGTCGGGGAGGGGACCGCGGTGGCGCTCGTCTCCGACGGCGAGGATGCCGGGTCGCACCCCGACAAGTGATCCGCAGGCAGGCGCGACCGCGGTCGTAACCGCGCCAGGATTTCAGGCTCCGAACATGCAGCACAGCGACGTCATTCTCGAGCGGCTCTTGTCGCTGCATCCCAAGCAGATCGACCTCTCCCTGGAGCGCATCGAGCGCCTGCTTGAGGCGCTCGGTCATCCGGAGCGGCGGACGGCGCCGGTGATCCATATCGGCGGAACCAACGCCAAGGGCTCGGTCGCCGCCTATTGCCGCGCGATCCTGGAGGCGGCGGACAAGCGCGTCCACGTCTATACCTCGCCGCATCTGGTGCGCTTTCACGAGCGCATCAGGCTCGCCTATTCCGACGGCAGCAACTTCGTTGCCGAGGAGGAACTCACCGAGGCGCTCGGCTTCTGCGAGAAGGTCAATGACGGCGCCCCGATCACCTTCTTCGAGATCACCACCGCGGCGGCGCTGATGCTGTTTGCCCGCCATCCGGCCGACTATCTCATCCTCGAGGTCGGTCTCGGCGGTCGGCTCGACGCGACCAATGTCATCGACAGGCCCGCCGTCAGCGTGATTACGCCGGTGGCGCTGGATCATCAGCAATTCCTGGGCGATAGCATCGAAGAGATCGCCTTCGAGAAGGCCGGCATTCTGAAACCCGACGTGCCGTGCGTCGTCGCCGCGCAGAGCGATGCGGCGCTCGCCGTGATCCGCACGCAAGCCGCGCGCCGGCACAGCCCGCTGTTCATCTGCGGCCAGGACTGGCAGGTCTACGAGCAGCACGGCCGGCTGATCTTCCAGGACGACACGGGCCTGTTCGACCTCGATCTGCCGCGCCTGCCCGGCCGGCATCAGATCGACAATGCCGGTGCCGCCATCGAGACGGTGCGGGTGCTGATGGGCTCGCGGCTCGATCCGGCCGTCATCGATGCAGGCCTCGGGCGCGCCGAATGGCCGGCGCGCCTGCAGCGGCTCGACCCGGAAAGGATGCGCGCGGACGTGCCGACGGAGGCCGAGCTGTGGCTTGACGGCGGCCACAACCCGGCCGCCGGCGTCGTCCTGGCGCAGGCCATGTCGGAGCTCGAGGAGCGGGTGTCGCGGCCGCTCGTTCTGGTCTGCGGGATGATCAACACCAAGGATGCGGCCGGGTTTCTGAGGCCGTTCGCGGGCCTTGCCGAACGCGTCGTGACGCTGGCCATCCCGGCGGAGAAAAACGCGATACCGTCGCTTGAGCTCGCCAAGATCGCGCGCGCGGCCGGCCTGACCGCCGAGCCGGCGGCGAGCCTCGAGCAGGCGCTCGCCCGCGCCGGACAGGGCCCGACCGCGCCGCGCATCCTGATCTGCGGCTCGCTCTACCTCGCCGGCCGGGTGCTCGCGGCCTATCGCGGTTAGAATCTTGTCTGTTGAAAAACTAGATCGACTGCTTGATCCAATCGATGAGCCGGCTTTTCGGCTGCACGCCGACCTGGGTGCCGGCGACCTGACCGTCCTTGAACAGCATCAGCGTCGGGATGGCGCGCACTCCGTATCTCGACGGCGTGTTCGGGTTGTCGTCGATATTGATCTTGGCAATCTTGATTTGACCGGCCATCTCGCCGGCGATCTCCTCGAGCGCCGGGGAAATCTGCCGGCACGGGGCGCACCATTCCGCCCAGAAGTCGACCACCACCGGCGTGCCGGAGGCCAAGACGTCGGCCTCGAAGGTTGCGTCCGACACCTGCTCTGCTGCCATGGAATCCTCGTTTGATTCGTGCGCCCGTCGGGGCTCGGTTCGGCCCGCAACGTAGGTAGGCCTGTGCTTGGCGTCAAGGTGCGTTCACCCGATCATGCGCTTTCACCGCCTGGTCCAGAAGTGCGCCCGGCATCGGCATCGCGACGGGGCCGGCGGTCCATATGATGAGCGCCTCTATGGTCTTTCCGGGAAACAGCTTTTGCAGCGCCGCGCGGTAGGCGGCAAGCTGCGCGACATAGGCGCGCGGGGCTTCCCCGGCGCTCGCCGGCACCTGCCGGTTGGTCTTGAAGTCGGCGATCAGAACGGCGTCCTCACGCACGACCAAACGGTCGATCTGGCCGGAGATCATGATAGGCCGGCCGCTCTGCGCATCGCGTCCGATCGGGCCGCCAATGGAAACCTCGGCGCGGCTGTCCGGCCCGAACAGCGGGGCGAGGTCGACATGGCCGATGAGGGCGAGGACCTCCTCGGCGATCTGCCGGCGCTCGGCGTCGGCAAGCTCGGGGGCGAACCGCTGCAAGAGCTGCAACGCGGCCTGCGGCCGCGCCGCGGCCGCCACCTCAGGCAGGCGTTCGAGCAGGCGGTGGATCAGATTGCCGCGGGCAAGCGCCGCCGCCCGCGTCGCGGCCTCGGTGCCCAGGTGCTGCGGCCCGCGTTCCTCGCCCGCCTCGATCATGGCGGAGGGGATGAGGGGGATCGCCGCCGGCCCCGGCTGCGGCGCGGGGCGCCGTGCCCAGTTCGGCAATTCCTCCTCCGGCTCGGCCTCTTCGGCAACGAATGGTCCAGCCGCGGCAGCCGTGCCGCGCGCGAATTGCCAGGCGACCGGCTCTTCGCCGCTCTTGCCGGCGAGCGGCGTCAGCACCGGCCGCAGGGCGTTGGCGATCAGCTCGTACCAGCATCCCTCGGGCAAGGTCTTGGTGGCCTGTGCGCCGCAGACATAGAGGCAGTCCTCGGCCCGCGTCATGGCGACATAGAGGAGGCGGCGATACTCGGCCATCTGCGCGGCGCGGACGCGCTCGCGCGCCGCTTGCACCGCCTGCGGCTGGGTCTCCTGTTTGCCCGGCGCCCAGACCAGCGGCGCGGCGGCGCCGGGCACGCGGCTCGGCGCCTCGAGAGTGAACAGCGGCCCGTCGTGGCGCCCGCCCGGCACCTCGCAGGTATCCGGCAGAAACACGATCGGCGCTTCCAGGCCCTTGGCGCCGTGCACGGTCATGATGCGCACCTCGCCCTTTGCCTGCTCCATGTTGCGCTTGATATCGGCCGATTGGCCGCGCATCCACTGCACGAAGCCCTGCAGGCTCGCCGCCGCGCCCCGCTCATAGGCGAGCGCCAGATTGAGGAATTCATCGAGCGCGTCGGCGGCTTCCGGGCCGAGCCGCGACAGGAGCTTGCGCCGCCCCTTCATGGGGCCGAGAACGGCTGCAAAAAAGGCGAAAGGCGGCCCGAAGTCGGCCCTTGCCCGCAATTGCGAGACGAACGCGAAGGCGTCCGGGTATGGCGCTTCGGCGCGGCCCGCCTCGAGCGCCTGCCACAGCGTGCCGGTCCGGTTCGCGCAAAGCGCAAACAGCCGCTCTTCGTCGAGCCCGACGAGCGGGCTTTTCAGGACCGTTGCAAGCGAAAGATCGTCTTCCGGCAGCAGCGCCACGTCAGCGGCGGCGAGAAGATCCATCACCGCGATATGATCCCGCAGCACCAGCCGGTCGGCGCCGGCGACGGGAATGTTCTTCGCCCGCAGGGCGGCGACCAGCGCGTCGACGAACTCGTTACGCCGCCGGACCAGGATCAGAATGTCGCCGGGCGCGATCGGCCGGCCCTGGCTCTGCAGCAACGTCTTGTCCGTCCTCCAGCCGGCGATGGTGGCGGCGATCCTGATTGCCAAGCGCGCGCGCGGGCTTTCAGAGTCGAAGCGGTCGAGCGGAGCATCCCAGGGATCGGGCGTCGTTCTCGGCTCCGCCGTTTCCGGCGCCCACAGCTCGACCAGGCCCGGCGCCTTGTCGCGAACCGGCTCGTGCACGACCGGCGTCGCACCGGCCGCGAGCCCCTCGCGCGCCTCGGGCGCCGCGAAGACGCGGTCGACCGCCTCCAGGACGGCCGGGCCGGACCGGAAGGAGACGGTCAGCGGCACGCGGGCCCAGGGGCGGCCGGCCTCGCCGACGCGGCGCTCGAAATAGCGCCGCATCTCGTCGAATTTGACCGGGTCGGCGCCCTGGAAGGAGTAGATCGATTGCTTCTCGTCGCCGACCGCGAACAGCGTCCGCTCCGCCTCGCGCGCGCCTTCGCCGGCAAGCCCTTCTTCGGCGAGCATGCGGACGATCTCCCATTGTTGCGGGCTCGTGTCCTGCGCCTCGTCGATCAGAATGTGGTCGATGCCGCCATCGAGCTTGTAGAGCACCCACTGGGCGGCCTCGACGCGGGTCAGAAGCGCATGGGTCTTGGCGATGAGATCGTCATAGTCGAGCAGGCCGCGCGCCTGTTTGAGCGCGGCGTAACGGTCGAGCACCGCGTCGGCAAGGCGGAACAGGGCGGCGCTGGCGGCATGGGCCTCCTGGGAGCGCAACTGCTCGACGATGGCGGCCAGGCGCTCGTGCTCGTCGGCGAGCCGGACGGCGAGGTCCGGATGCGCGTCGGCCAGAGTCTTGGTCATCAGCCGTGTCCGCGGCTTGCCCTGGCCGGTGAAGAAGACCGACTGATAGGCTTCGCTGCGCGCTTCGCCGCCGGCGGCAAGGGCGCGGGCAAGATCGCCGGCGCGATCGGCGTCGGTCTTGGCGCCGGAGGACATCAGCGCGTCGATGGCCGCCGGCCAGTCCGATGGCGGGAACAGCGGCGAGTTGGCGATGCTCTGCTTCAATGCCGCCGGATCGTCGTTCGGGTCGACGCCGAGCGCCATGGCGAGATCGTCCAGGGCGGCGTCAAGGTCGCCCTGCTCGCGGATCCAGCGCCGCAGCGTCTCGCGTTCGCTCACCACGGCGCTGACGAGTTTGGAGAACTGGATTTCGCCGCTGAAGCTCGCGAGCGTATCGAGGGCCGCGGCCAACGGCCCGCCGGAGTCACGGGCGGCCCCGGCGATCACCGCGGCTTCGGCGCGGTCCTGCAGATCGGCTGCGGTCGCCTCGTCGAGCACGTCGAAATGCGCCGCCACATTGGCCTCGAAGGGAAACTGGTGCAGCACCCGCTCGGCGAAGGCGTGGATGGTCTGGATCTTGATGCCGCCCGGCGTCTCCAGCGCTCGGGCGAACAGCTTGCGCGCCTCATTCAGATCTTCCGGCTGCGGCGGCCGCCGCTCCAGGTCCGCGAGTTCCTTGACGAGCGCCTTGTCGCTCATCGTCGCCCACTTGCCGAGGTCGGCGAAGACCCGCTTGGCCATCTCGGCGGCGGCCGCACGGGTGAATGTCAGGCACAAGATGCGGCCGGGATCGACGCCGCGGCGCAACAGCCGCAGCACCCGGCGCGCCAGCACGAAGGTCTTGCCGGAGCCGGCCGACGCGCTGACCCAGGCGGAATGGGCCGGATCGCTGGCCGTTGTCTGATCCGGCGTCGGCCCGCCGCGGATGGGAGAAACGCTCATTCGCCGCTACCGTCGCCCTGGCGCGACCATTCCTTGACGCGGGCAAGATGGTCGTAAGGCCCGAAACGCGACAGGAACATGGGGTGCGGGCGCGACAGATAGGGCGTTTGCGGATCGTCGAAGCCAGCGACTTTCCGTTTAAGGCCCTCGAGCGCTTCAGCGGCAAGGTCCTGCGGCGTCTTGTCGGCGATCTCGCGCACCGCGCCCGGCGGCGTCGCGCCCGACAGCGAGATATAGGCAAGACGGCTGACAGAGGCCCTCGGCAGGCCCGCTTCGTCGAAGCCGCCCTCAAGCGCAATGGCCGCTTCGAGCGAAAGCTGCGGGCTCAATCCGGATGCCACCTGACTGCCGGACGGGACCTGCCCGGTCTTGTAGTCGAGGATCGCCAGCGTGCCGTCCGCGCGCACGTCGATGCGGTCGGCCCGGGCGCTCAAACGGAAGGGACCGGCCGGTCCGGCGACCTCGATCTCGCCGCGCAATTCGGTGAAGGAACGCGAAATCGTGCCCGCCTCCTCGGCATGGAACCGTGCGAACCAGGCGGCCGCGCGCAAGAAACGCCGCCACCAGAAGGCCTTGACCTCCGGGGCGTCGGGAAGTCCGGCGAACAGGCCCCGGCCGATATCCCTGAGCCGGTCGAAAGCCAAGTCCGCGTCCGCCGCGCCGCCGTCGCGGAAGAAGCGATGCAGCACATCGTGAACAAGCGCGCCGCGATCGGCGGCGTCGAGCGCCTCGTCGAGCGGATCGAGCGGTTCGAGCTTCAGCACATGCTTGGCGTAGATCGCGTAAGGGTCGCGGATCCAGGTCTCGATCTCGGTGACCGAGAGCTTGCGCGGCCGGCTCGCGACCGGCGGCCGGGGGGCAGGCGCCGGGATCGGCTGCCACCGGCCCGGATCATCGAGACGGCGGGCAAGCTTAAGCCACGGCTCGCCGGTGCGCTGCAGCGCCTTAAGCCCTCCGGCCGGCTGCAGCACCGCGTCGAGGCGCAACAGAAAGCGCGATTCGACGCTCGGGTCGCCGTTGACGCGCTCGGCGCGAGTCAGCACGACCTCGGGTGCCGCGAAACCTTGGGCGAAATCGTGGGCGGCAAGGCCGATGCGCCGCTCCGGCGCCGGCAGGCCAAGCTTTTCGCGCATGGCGCGGCTGAGCCACGGGTCGGTGCGCGTGTCGGCCGGCCAGGTGCCTTCATTGAGGCCGCCAAGGATGACGAGGTCGAAGCGCAGAAGCCGCGCTTCGAGGAGGCCCAGAATGTGCAAGCGCGGATGGGCGGGGCGTTGCGGACGCACCGGCCGGCCGGCGGCGAGCGCGGCGAACAGGCCCGGATAGTCGGAACGGTGGATCGTCCAACCGGGGTCGATGCCGCCGGCAAGGGCGTCGAACAGCGCCGCCAGCGCTTCGCCCGCCGGTTGCTCGAACAGCGTCTGGGTGCTGCCGGTCTGGTCGGCGGCGAAGGCTTCGCACAGCGTCCTGTGTGCCTCCACGAACCGCGCCGCCTGCACGTCGCCGGCTGCAAGATCGATGCGGCCCATGGCGGCCGCAAGCTGAGCCAGGAGCCTTTCCGCAACCGCCCAGTCAGCCGCGCTCAGGCGTCGCCGCGCCGCGTCTTTCTCTTCCCCCTTCTCGATGGCCGCCCGCGCGGCCTCCACGGCGCGTTTGAGCCCGTCTACGCTCGGCTCGGGCCGCGGCCCGCGCAAGACCGCGATTTCCAGAACCCTGGCCGCGCGCCGCAGCGTCTCGGGCGCCATGCCGAGGCGGGCCAATGGATGCTTGAGGAGCGAGAGCAGGAGAACCGGCTCCAATCCGTCGGCGACAAGCGCGGCGGTGTGGCGCGCGAACAGGCCCGGCGCGGTCAAGGCAAGCGGCGTGCCGGCGGAATCGTCGACGGCGATATCCCAGCGGGCAAGCTCGGCCTGCACCCGGCGGGCAAGGCCGCGGTCGGGGCTTATCAGGGCCGCCGTGCGCTTGGGGTCTTCGGCTGCCTCGCGCATCATCAAGGCGATGGCGAGCGCCTCCTCCTCGACGGTGCGGGCGCAGACATAGGTGAGGCCCGAAAGCGCGTCGGCAAGATCGGATGTTGCAGCCGATGCCTCGGCGGCCCAAGTCGCGGTGCGTTCGGCGGGCCGCAGCGCGGCGGCCGACAGCCGGGTCCGGGCCCGGCTCGCCGCGCTTTGCGGCGCCGCGCCGAGGGGGCGTACGTGCTTGCGCTCGGCGCCCATGCCGGCAAGCAGGCGGGCCATGCCGTGCTGAGGGTGCGACGGGGTGGTGAGGATTTCGGCCCAGTCGCCGTCGTCGCAGTCCCGGTCGAGGCCGGGAAGGATGACGGCCCCGTTGGGCAGGCCGGCGATGACGCCCAACAGCCGCGCCGTCGCCGGAATGCTGCCCGTCGAGCCGGCGGCGATGATGGGGGTCGTGGGGCGGATGCGGGCAAGACGCGCGGCTTCCGCTTCGATCAGCGCGTTGCGCCGCGCCGCCGGCGAGACAAGGCCGCGCTCGGCGAGGATTCTCGGCCAGGTCTCGCTGACGATCTCGAGAAAGGCGAGCGCGATCTGCCAGTAGCGGGCAAAGCCGTCGGGGACGACCTCGCCGAGCCGGGCAAAGTCGATGCCTTCCGTCTCCATCGCGTCGATCAGGCGGGCAAGTTCGGCGGCAAGCCGCGCCGCCATGGCCGGAGAGCCGGGGATCAGCGGTGCTTCATCCTCGGCAAGCTCCAGGACCGATGCCGCGGCCGAGGCGCCCCATCGTTCCACAAGCCGCGTCAGCAGGAGCTGGCGGTCGAGGGTGCCGATCGCCGGACCCAGCGCGTCCGTAGCTGCGGAGTCGGCCGGGAAGTCCGGCACCAGGTCGGGGTCGAAGGCGAGGTCGGCGACGTCGATATCGCCGAGGGCACGGATGCGCGGCAGGATCGACGGCCCGGCCGCGGCTTGTTGCACGAGCGCGTCGGCGAAGGCGCGGCAGGCGCGGCGCGTCGGCACCAGCACCAGAACGTCGGCGAGCGCAAAGGGATTTGCCGCATCGCCGATGCCGGGAAACAGCGTGCCGTCCCTGAGCGCGCCGGCAAGCCGTTCCAGGAACGCCGCGCCGGACGGGACGGTCAGGACGTTGGGGCCGCGGCCGGTTTTCAGCATGACCTAATCAGTCTCGGCTCAAGCGCGGTTGGCCGCAAGGCGTTCCTCGGCTTGCTCGAGTGCCGCCGGCGATCCGATATGCATCCAGTCGCCCTCGTGGACGAGGCCGTGCAGCCGTCCCTTGGCGATCGCCTGGTCGAAAAGGACGTTCAGGGAAAATGCGCCCTGCGACGCGCCGGCAAAAAGTCGCGGATGGATCAGGCCGACCCCCATATAGACCAGGGCGTCGCGGTCGGTCTCTCCGCGCCGCCGCAGCCGGCCGTCGGCGGCGCGCACGAAATCGCCGCGACCAGCATAGCCGGTGCCGCACGCGGGCGGCACCAGCAGCAGGAGTGCGTCCATGAGCCTGGCGTCGAAGGCGTCGGCGAGCCGATAGAGCGCGGAACCGCGGCCGTCGCGCCAGATCGAATCCGAATTGAGCAGGTAGAAGGGGCGCCTCCCGATCAGCGGCAGGGCGCGGGCGATGCCGCCGCCGGTGTCGAGAAGCCCGTCGCGCTCGTCGGAGATCACGATCTCGGGATAGGACCAGCCGCGCAAATGCGCGATGACCTGTTCGCCCAGATGGTGGATATTGACGATAACGCGCTGGACCTCGGCGTCCTCCAAGGCGTCGAGCGCATGGTCGATTAGCGCCCTGCCGGCAAGCTCGATGAGCGGCTTCGGCCGCCTCAGAGTCAAGGGCAGCATGCGCAGGCCCTTGCCGGCGGCGAGGATCATCGCCGTCCGCGGCATGATGGTGGCATGGGAACGCCGCGCCATGGCGATCACGCGGCCCCCGAGAGCCGGCCAGGATCGAGCGCCTGGGGCAGGAAGCGGCGATACCAGGTCCTGAGGTCGGCGAGCGCCGGATGGTCGAGATCGCGGGCAAGGTAGCGGGCGACCCGCGGCAGGTGGGTGAGATAGGCGTCCTTGCCGTCGCGCCGCGAAAGACGGGTGAAGATCCCCAGGATCTTGCTGTTGCGCTGGGCGCCGAGAAGCAGGTAGGCGGCGCGGAAACGGTCCGGGTCGAAGACCTTCTCGCGCCGCGCGGCGGCGACATAGCGGTCAAGGAGAATCGATTCGAGACGTTCGGGAACATCGACGCGCGCATCTTGTAACAGCGCCACTAGGTCGTAGGCCGGGTGGCCGAAGACGGCGTCCTGGAAGTCGAGGAGGCCGATCCGGGCGATGCCGCTGCGCTCGGCGAGCCACATCAGGTTGGGCGAATGGTAGTCGCGCAAGACCAGGGCCGGCGCGTCATCGCGCAATATCGCGAACGCGGCCGACCACAGGGCGGAGAATTCTTCTCTGGCCTCCGGTGAAACCGGCCCGGGGCCGAAGGCGGGCGCGAACCAGTCGATCAGGAGTTCCGTCTCGACGGCGAGCGCCGCGTCGCAATAGGGCGGCACGTGATGGATCCGCCCCGCGCCGAGGTTAACTTGGGCCGGCCAGGACTGAGCGCGCATGGCGATCAGCAAGTCGACGGCGGCGGCAAAGCGCTCCGGCAAGGGCGCGCCGGCCGGCGAGAGGAAGGTCTCCTCGCCGAAATCCTCGATGAGCACGAACCCTTGATCGAGGTCGGCGGCGAGAATTTCCGGTGCGCTGAAGCCCTTTTCACGCAACACCGCGTCGATGGCGATGAACGCTGAGACATGCTCGGCAAGGTGCGCAATGGCGCTGTAGGGCTTGCCGTCGCGGAGCGGCGGTCCGTCGGGTCGTGCCGGCGCGTTCATGAGGATGGCGCTGCCGCCGGGACGGCTGAGCCGCTCATAGGCGCGGTGCGAGGCATCGCCATGCAGGTGCCGCCGCTGCGCTCCGCCCCAGCTGGCCCCGGCGATGAAGCCGGCAAGGGCGCGCAGCCTGTCGAGCCGCGCCGCCCAGCCGCCATAGCCGACAAGGCGCACGCGACGCTCCCCGTCCTTGGCGCCGAACGCGATTTGCACCTCGAGGCGCTCTCCGGGCAGCATCTTGCCGGCGCGCTCCGGCCACTCGATGAGCGTAACGCCGTCGGCCAGCGCCTCCTCGAAGCCGAGCTCGATGAGGGCGGAGGCGTCGTCGAGACGATAAAGGTCGAAATGGGCGAGCCGAAACCGGGCAAGCGCGTAGGTCTGCACCAGGGTGAAGGTCGGGCTCGGCACCTCCTCGATCGGCTCCGGCGCGGCTAGCGTGCGGATGAGGGCCCTGGCAAAGGCGGTCTTGCCGGCGCCCAGAGGGCCCAGGAGCGCGATCACGTCGCCGCGGTCAAGCGCCGGCGCGAGGGCTTCGGCGAGGCCCGCCAATTCCTTCTCCGAGGCGATGTCGTGGTCCCAACTCGACAGCATGGGCGAGGTGTTAGACCGGATTCAGGTCATATGGAACCATTTGAGCGGGAACCGCTCTAGCTGTCCGCCCGCGCGGCCCGGTCCTTCTCGCCCGGCCAAGTGCTCTGGGCGGCTTGAGAGCGGTGCCGGCGGCTCTTGGCGACGTCTGGCGAAATCGGAAACACACAGGTCACCGTCGTGCCCTGGCCGGGTTGAGATTCAAGTCGCACTTCGCCGCCATGCAGCTCGACCAGGCTCTTGACGATGGACAGGCCCAATCCGGCGCCGCGCTGGCCTGAGCCCTCGCCATGGCTCTCGAACCGCTCGAAGATCATCGTCTGCAGCTCAGGCGCAATGCCCGTTCCCTCGTCGGTGACCGAGAGCAGCACATCGTCTCCCCGGCGCGCGCAGGCCACGCGCACGCGACTGCCGGCGCGCGCATAGGTGATGGCGTTGGCGAGCAGGTTGAACAGAACCTGGGTCACGCGCTTGGCGTCAGCGATGAAGGTGCCGATGTCGCCGGCGTCCTGAATCTCGAGCTCCACATTGGCTTCCTGCAGGCGATCGCCCAGGCCGTGCGCCGCCGTCGCCATGACCGCGTTGAGGTCGACCGGGGCGAAATCCAGCTCCATGGTGCCGGCGTCGATGGTGGCCAAGTCGAGAATGTCGTTGATGATGGCCAGGAGCGCATGACTCGAGGTCAGAACGTGCTCGGTATATGCGCGCTGCTTGTCGGTGAGCGGGCCGGTCTCGTCGCGGGCCAGGAGGTCGGTATAACCGGTAATCGTCGTCAGCGGCGCCCGCAGCACATAGGATACATGGCGAATGAAGGTGGTCTTTATGCGGTCGGCCGCCTCCAGCGCTTCGTTGCGCTCGCGCAGTGCCCGCTCGGCAAGGGCGGCGTCGGTCACGTCCATGAAGGTCACCAGCGTATCGCTTCCGGGCAGGGGAACGGTGAGACAGTCCATGACCGTCCCGTCCGGCCGCTCGAAACGGAACGATTCGCCCTGGCGGCCCTCGTCGAGGGAGGTGACCCGGGCCTTGAGCTTGTTCCAGGCCTCCGGGTTGTCCATCAGCACGCGCGACCAGGAGATGACCTCGTCGATATGAGGCTCGGCCTCGAGCTGGCTCGGGGCAAGCCGCCAAAGCCTGGCAAAAGCGGAATTGAACAGGCGCAGCCGGCCGTCGCTGGAGAACAGGGCGACGCCCTCGTTCAGATTGTCGAGGGTCTCCCGCTGCACGTTCATGAGCGCGTTGTGGCGGCTTTGCAGCTGCAAGGTCTCGGTGACATTGTCATAGAGATAGGTCACGCCGCCTTGGGGATGCGGCTCGGCGACGACGCGCAGGGTCTGGCCGTCGGGGAGGTGCCACCATTGCTCGATCGGCTCCAGGCTGGTGTAGCTGGCGAGCTGCTTGGCCTTCCAGGCGCGGTAGTCGGCCTGCTCCGGCAGGCGGCCTGAAACCCGCAGCGCATCCAGAATGTCGCCGTCGCCGGGAGCCGCGTCGAGCCATCGCTCGTCGAGCCGCCACAGGGCGCGATAGGCGGCGTTGCAGAAGCGCAGCTTGCGATCCGGCCCGAAGATGGCGACCGCAGTGGCGATCTGGTCGAGCGTGCGGGCATGGGCCTCGACGTGTCGGCTGAGCTCGTCGCGCACCGCCTCGATCTCGGAGATGTCGCGGGCCAGCGCCGCGCTCTGGGCCCCGACATGCACCGCGTTGACCGCATAGGTGACCCGCTGGCCGCCGACCACCGCGCTGACCGTGTCCGAGAACGGCTTATTGTCGTTGAGCGCGGCGGCGATCCTGGCGCGCGAGGATTCTTCCAGCAGCTCTCTTTTCTGGGCAATCGAGGTCTGCGGGTCGGGGGCGCCGACGGCGCGCGCATAGGCGGGATTGACCCAGGTGATGCGACCGTCGGCATCGCGCAACCACATCGGCACCTCGGTGGCATCGAGCAGGGCGCGCAGGCCCGACAGTTCGCGGTCGAGTTCAGCCGCCGTCTCGTGCAACTGCATCTGCTCGAGCCGGTCGCCGGAGACGTTGCGCAGTATCAGCACCGCTTCGCCGCCGGCCGTGCGACCCTGCGCTTCCAGCCGGTGGCCGCCCTTGGTGCGGACGATGGCGTCGAACCCATCGCCGTTTTCGGCGAGCTTGGCGATGAGATCGTCGAGCGTTTGCGCCGATCCGCTCGCCAGCCAGCCGTAAAACGCGACGATGGCGGCGTCGTTGCGCGGCAATTCGTCGATCCCAGTCAGCTTGCCGTGAACGACGGGCCCTTCGGCGCCATAGACGATGCTCAGCTGGTCCTGCGCCTCGAGCACCGCCTCGGTGCGGTCGAGGTCGGCGCGCAACGCCGCCAGCTCGGTTCGCTGCCGGCGCAGCACCCGGGCCAGTCTGCGGCGCGCCGCGATGAAGCCCGTAGCCAGTACCAGGAGCACCACCCCAAGGCCGAGGATGATGCTGAGATTGGCGATCAGACGCGGGTCAGTAGGGCCGGAGACGAACCAGGGCTCGGCGAGCCCGGCCAGCAGCTCCTTTGCCTGCGCGGCCGAAACCGCCGCGGCGTATCCCGCAATGATCAGAAGAGCCGAGCAGGCGGCACAGGAAATGGCGAGCCTGTGCCCCAATATGCTCCGGTCTCGAGCCGACATGTGAGCGCCCCTTCAGCCATCGCAACTCGATACCCACCTGACACAAGCCCCCCGCCCGCGCCGACGGCGCAGGGCGAATCACTCGGAAATTTAAACACATTCGGGGACTCTGCCCACCGGCTAAAGCATTGACCGGTCAAATGGTCTCATATGACCGGCAATCGCTGTGGCGCATTGTCCGCTCTAGTAGCGGTAATAGTCGGGCTTGAAGGGGCCCTGCGGCGAAACGCCGATATAGGCGGCCTGGGCGGCGCTCAGCTCGGTCAGACGAACGCCGAGCTTGTCGAGATGCAGAGCCGCGACCTTTTCGTCGAGATGCTTGGGGAGCACATGCACCTGGCGCTGGTAGCGGTCCGGGTGCTGCCACAGCTCCATTTGGGCGAGCACCTGGTTGGTGAAGGAGGCGGACATGACGAAACTCGGATGGCCCGTGGCGTTGCCGAGATTGACCAGCCGGCCCTCGGACAACAGCAATATCCGCTTGCCGTCGGGGAACTCGATCATGTCGACCTGCGGCTTGACGTTGGTCCATTTGAAATTCCGCAGCGCCTCGACCTGGATCTCATTGTCGAAATGGCCGATGTTGCAGACGATCGCCATGTCCTTCATCGCCCGCATATGGTCGAGCGTGATGACGTCCCTGTTGCCGGTGGCGGTGACGTATATGTCCGCGATCGCCACCGCATCCCCGATCTGCTTGACGTCGAAGCCCTCCATGGCCGCCTGCAAGGCGCAGATCGGGTCGACCTCGGTGACGATGACGCGCGCGCCGGCGCCGCGCAGCGACTGCGCCGAGCCCTTGCCGACATCGCCATAGCCGCAGACCACGGCGACCTTGCCGGCCATCATCACGTCGGTGGCGCGGCGGATGCCGTCGACCAGCGACTCGCGGCAGCCGTACCGGTTGTCGAACTTTGACTTGGTGACCGAATCGTTGACATTGATCGCCGGAAACGGCAGCTCACCCTTCTTGTGCATCTCGTAAAGGCGATGCACGCCCGTCGTCGTTTCCTCGGTGACGCCGCGGATGGCCTCCTGGACCTTCGAGAACCAGCCGGGCGATGCGTCAAGCCGCGCTTCGATGCGCGCATAGAGCTCTTCCTCCTCGGCGTTCTTCGGGTTGGCGAGGAGAGATGGGTCGCTTTCCGCCTTGGCGCCGAGCAGGACCAGAAGCGTCGCATCGCCGCCATCGTCGAGGATCATGTTGGCGGTCTTGCCGTCGGGCCACTCGAAAATCCGGTCGACGAAGCCCCAATAGTCGTTCAGCGATTCGCCCTTGAAGGCGTAAACCGGCGTGCCGGCGGCGGCGATGGCGGCGGCGGCGTGATCCTGGGTGGAGAAGATGTTGCACGAGGCCCAGCGCACGTCGGCCCCCAACGCCTGCAGGGTCTCGATCAGCACCGCGGTCTGGATGGTCATGTGCAACGACCCGGTGA
>JAUYJB010000026.1 GCA_030688605.1 Hyphomicrobiales bacterium | reverse complement strand
GGTGACAGGAATTGTTGGGAGCTTCCCGATGGTTCGGTGTCCGCATCGGGCTCATTTGAGACCTTCGCCGCGCCAAACATCAACGTCTCCTGCATGCTAAATTGCGCATTTCAAGCTTGACTGTCAGGATATGTCGCCGAGCTGGGCGCGGCGTTCCTGTGCGCCGATCTCGATCTGACGCCGGAGCCGCGCGAAGATCACGCCGCTTATATTGCCTCATGGCTTGCCGTGATGCGCGGCGATCGCCGGGCGATTTTTTCCGCCGCCGCCCATGCGCAGCGCGCCGCCGATTATCTGCACGCCATGCAGCCGCAGGCGCGGGCCGCCGCCGCATGAAACGGCTTACCTCATAGCGGGGAGGGAAGGGCGCGCTAGAAAGGCTGCGGCCCGCAGGGCGGCGTATGCTTGGATTGGCTGCGCGCAAGATTAAAAGCGCTTTGCCAAAAAATTGACAGGTATATAAAAACGTGGTTCTTAGTAATTCTTTAATAATTATTATAATAATACTTAAAGACAACAAAAAAGATACAGGGAGACAACAAATTGAAACGATCCAACCAACAGCTGCGGCGTGCAGTTTTGCTCGAAGCCGCCCGCTCCGGCCATGCCCACCTTGTCCAAAGGGCATTGCTGGAAGACAACAATAACGCGCTGGCCGATATCGACGATGCCCTCATACGGGCAGCGGCCAACGGCCACAGCGCTATCGTCAAGATGCTAACCAACGCGGGGGCCAACATCCACACCCGCCAGGACGCCGCCGTCTGGTCCGCCGCGGCAAACGGCCATGGCGAAATAGTCAAATTGCTCGAACACGAGGCGGCCCGGCGGGACGCCTGTCGCCGCACCATCAGGGGAATTTGAACCGCCGCCTTCCGCCCGCAGAGTGCTTGCAGCCGGAGGCGCAGGCCGTCGCGGCATGAGGCAAGCCGCCTCATGCCAGGAAGCACGGCCGCGCTAGAAAGGCGACGGCCCGCACGGCGCCGGTTTGCTTGGCGGCTGCGCGTAAACCTGGCGCTTGCGGCGGCGCTCTTTTTCCCGGCGCCGCCGGTTATCGTCGATGACGATAATCCAGAGCAGCATCCAGAATGTGTTCGATCCCTGATCGGGGAAGGTTGCGCGGGCGAAGGCGGGGCTGAGCGGTTGCATGGTTTTTTTCCTCTTTGCTTCAAGGCCCGGACGATCCGGTCCTTTCATGCCGCCACGGAAAAGCAGGCAGGACACCGGACGCACCCGCAGGGCCGTAACGTGAGAGAAGGAGCTGCATCGCGCCGTCGCGGAGCAAAGGCGGATCACGCTTGCGTCTGGAATCTGTCCCGCCTGCCAAAACCGTGGTCTGAAAGGTCCGGCGGCTCGGGCCGGCATAGAGGAAGAAAACGCACACCGCGATTGCCCTGCCGGCAGCCCCGGCAATCTCCCGCACGGCTCGATCCGGTAACGCTGCCGGGTCACACGCGCCCGCCGTGGCAGCGGCGCGGAACCGCGCTCCCGCGCATCCGCAGGACTGGCCCCCGGTACGGACCGGGCAGCATGACAGTTTCGGGCAGGCGCGCGCGCCGGTGCATTCCGTGCCGCGCCGCGTGTCCAGAATGTCCGCCCTTGTTCGCGGCGTTCAGCAAGGCGTTATGAAAGGGGTTCTTTCCGCCGCGCGGCTATCCGGCTTGCGCGCTTTGTTTTTAATGACGCGCCGCTTTCTCCTTTTTTTGTGGCGTCGGACTGATCCCTCATAGCCAGCCAGAAATGCCCGATCTTTAGCGCAGCGCGGTCCTGATGGCCGCAACTTGCTTTGTCGGTTCCCCCTGAAGGTTCCCCCCAACAATGCGTTGCGCCCGGCCCGCCGCCCCGCCGGCGACAGGGCAAGGCTGGCATGGGGTCAGCCCGAGCAAAAGGAGAAAGACAATGGCACGTAAACAAAGCAACGGCGCAAACCGGACCCGCGAGGCGAAAGCCCCGTCATTCATCGCCTGGAACGTCACCGACAAGGGCGAAAAGTCCGTCTGGACCCGCGTCGGCGCGGCATGGACGCACAAGGACGGCGACGGCCTCACCCTTCAACTGGAAATGCTGCACGTCAACGGGCGGCTGGTCCTGCGCAAGCCCGGCATCGAAGCCGATCCGGCCACCGCAACGGAGGCGGGCGCGTGAGCGCCCCCCTTACCTACCGCGCGCGCTGGCAGGGCATCGCCCTGTCAGTCACGCACACACCGGGTTGGCTCGGAGCCGAAATCGACCATATCGAAATCCAGAGCGATGGCCGCGCGCCCCTGCCGGTCACGGAAACCGGCTACAGGTCGCGCTTTATGTCCGCCGAGGATCTGGCCGCGCACGAAAGCCCGGTCGCGTTCGTCCTGCTGTGGCTGGACGACGCGGCAAGCGAAGGCTGGCTTGGAGCGCAGCTTTCGCTGTTTTGATTATGCAACTTGCATAAGCAAGTCAGCGGCGCGGCCCGGTCATTTCCAGCCGTGCCGCTTTTTTATCAGCTCCCGCGCCGCGTTGACGGACTGCGCCTGTTCCTTTGTCCCTCCCGCCAGATCAGGATGAACGGCCTGCATCGCCCGGCGATAGTGCTTGTTGAAGGTGGAGCGCGTGACATGCCCCTCGCGCAGTTTTAGCAGCGTCAGCGCGGCCTCGTATGTTTCGGGGATTATCTCGCTATAGCCGCCCGTCTTTGCCCTGTGGCGCTCTCGCTCGGCCCGCTCTCGCGCTTCCCGCGCCTGTCTCTCGGGGCGTTCCCTTTCCGCGCGTCTGGCCCTTTCCCGCGCTTCCCGTTCTCGCCGCTCTCTCTCGGCCTCCGCCTCACGAACCCGCCTGTAGTAATCTTTCATCGCGGCGTCGTATTGCGCCCACTCTTTCGGGACCGGACGAAAGTCCTCCTCTGACAAGGCCCTGCCATTGAAAATATCGTTTTCCTCGCTCGTATCATTCTCGTAACTGCCGCCCGATTGCCGTATCCACTTCTCCATAACCGGCCCCGTCCTTTCGAGGTGCCTTGCGAGCTGCGTCCTCATGACCCGCCGCAGAATCGCCGCCTCTTTTTTCTCCCGCCATCTTTTCACGGCGACGACCGGAGCCACCGGCGGCACGAGCACCACCAGCAGCCACCAAGACGAAACATCGAGAGCGAGAAACAGCTTTAGGCCCTGCCACCACAGCAGCGGGCAGCCGATCAGCAAATAATAGCCTTCGGCCCACCGGAGCAGGACGAGCTTGCGCGGAACCCTTCGCTCTTTTCTTTGGTAGTAGGCCTGCGGCGGCTTCGGGTAATAATTGCTCGTATCATCCGGGCCATAAAGCGCCCGATCAACAAGACCGATCAGCACGCCGCGCAATTAGCCTTCCTTCGCTTTCGGAGGACGCCCCCGGCGCGCCTTCGCCCCGTCCTTGACATCGACGTTCAAACCATGCGCCCTGGCGATCTTTTGAATCTCGCGCAGCGCCTCGGCTTTGCGCTCTTTCTCGCGCCCCGCCAGTATGTCGCTCGCTTTTTTCATGACCGCCCGCAGATCGGAATCCGCCAGCCGGTCCAGCCCGGCAATGACGCCCGCGCTCGCCTCGGTTTCGCTCATGGAAAAGTCTCCTGTTCGCAATTCCGGCTTGCCGCCGTGGCGGCAAGCCTATTCATCGTACGGCCACCCGGCCTTGCTTGTTTCAAGCCAGTCCTCATAGTTGTCGAGCAATCCCCGTACCGCCGCCATGTCCCCGAAAGCGAGGTATCTGAGCGCGTCCTGCAGGATCAGCTCGCCCGCGTTCCTGCACGGCGGCGAAAGTCCCTCGCCCTTGGCCTCGATATGGTGGACCGCCTGGATCGCGTTACACAGCAACCGGATCGCGTCGCCCGGTTCCAGTTCGTGCCGCTTTGCCATGTCAGTGCCCGATGTCAGTCCAGGGGCGGCTTGATGCCGCCGCCTGTTTGGGGTTTCACCGTTGGCGCGCCCGTCCCGCCGGTCGTCGCGCCCGCGCCTTTTTCCATCGCCCACAGCATCGCTTGCCGGACCTCGAACAGCGAATTGCGGCTGGGAAATTCGGCTCGGGTTATGAGCACGACCTTTTCACCGCCGCCAGCACCGAACCAGCCAACAAGGCAATGCTGCTTCTCGGCAACGCGCGGACTTTTTTCGCCTTTCATCTGGCGGTTCAGCCGCGCCAGTTCCGCGTCCGGGTGATCCTCGACCGTCAGGTTTGCCAGCCGCGATAACTGTTGCTGCCCGTCGATCTTGCCGTTTCGAAAAACCGCCAGCCGGTCCGCGCCGAAATCCAGCTCGATCGTTCTGCTGATTGTCCACGGCTGCTTGAATGTGGCGAAAAAGGCGACCCACGCGGCCAGGATGCCAAGCACAAGCCATCCCTGCGGGAGCGCGGCGCCGACATTGACCGCCAGGACGCTTGCGCCCATCAGCAGGAAAGCGCCGCCCACAATCAGAACGGTCGTTCCGGCGTCCGTCACAAATTCCTTTTGGCTGAAGGCGACGCTCATCACCGGCCCGGACGGCCCGTCGCGCCGGTAAACCGCGACGCGCGAGAAATCCGTCTGCGTGCTGATCCGCTGGCCCATCATGGCCTCGCACCCTTCGCCCCGGCCCCCGGCGTCACCGCCGAGATCGCGTCTGCCGGTTCCAGTTCGTGCCGCTTTGCCATGTCAGGGCCGCTCCGTCAGTCAAGGGGTGGTTTGATGCCGTGGTCGCCCCCGGTTATTTTCATTTGCGGCGCAGCGCCTCTTGCCTGTTCACGCGCCCATTCAATCGCCTGCCGGACCTCGAACAGCGAGTCGCGGTTCGGCCATTCGGCGCGCGACAGCAGCAGGACTTTTTCCGCCCCGGCGACGCCGAACCAGCCGAACAGGCAGTGTGTCTTTTCGGCGTCCGTCAGCCGCGTCTGTTTGCGCTCCTGCCGCCGCATCCGGTGAACTTCGACCTCCGGGTGCGGCTCGACCGTCAGGCTTGCAAGCCGCGATAATTGCCGCTCGACGCTCACCGTGCCGCCCATCAGCACCCGCAGCCTGTCCGCGCCCGGTTCAAGCTCGATGATCCGGTTAAGCGTTCGCAGACTCTTGAATTTCATGAACCCCCAGGCATAGGCCCCGAGGATCGCCGCCGCCGAAATGCCCCACGGAATCCCGATCTCATCGCCTACGCCGATTCCCGCAAACAGGAAGAACGGGAAACCGACAAAAAGAACGGCAAAAATCAGATTGGCGGGTGCGTTCGCCAGCCAGCCCGCTTCCGGTAAAAGCCTGTCCACAAATTCGTGATTTCTGAACACGATCCGAAACAAAGGCCCGGTTGCCCGCGTCTGCTCGAATACCGCCACGGTCGGAAAATCCTCCCGCGTGCTGATCCGGGTTCCGAACGCGTTCACGGGCGCAAGCCCGCGAATGCCTTGTGCTTGTCGTAAAAGGCGCGTTGCAGGATCATCGGCGCGAAATCCCCCCGGATAATCAGCTGGCGCAATTGCGTATCGGCGCGGCCAAAGACCAGGGCGATTTCATCCGGTTCCAGAATCGCCGTCGTGCGCGGCGCGTAGCTTTGCCCGGTTGCGCCCGCGCCGGCAGCGCCGGGCGTGACGTGCGCGCCGGAAAGCTGCTCTATCGTCGTCGAGCCGAGCCGCTTTGACACCCATTCCAGCGTCGTCAGGTCGTTATTGCCGAAGAATTGCAACACGCCCGCATTGCCCAAGAAGGTTTCCCACCGATCTTTATAAAGCGCCTTGAGCTGCCCCAAATCCTGCAACACCGGCCACAGCTTGACCCCGTAACCGGCGATCTGCCCCGCCGCGTCCTCGATCTGGCGCATATGCCCGAGCGTGGCGAACTCATCGAGGACGAACAGCACGGGACAACCAGCAGCAGGCCGCCCCGACGTTTTTTCCATCGCCTGCAAGGCCAGATTCACGAACAGCCGCAGCCAGCGGCCACAAGTGCCCATGTGCCGCCCCGGCAGGCACAGATAGACGGTCATTCTGCCCGTTTTCAGCGCGGCCAGGTCGAAGCCCTCGCCCCGCAGCGAGGCTTCGATTTCCGGGAAGGACAACGCCCGCAAATGCCGCCTTGCCGTCGAGAGCACCGAATCCCGCTCGCGCTCCGGGCGGTCGAACAAATCCGCCGCCGCGCGCCTGACCGCCGCTTCGGCGCTGTTGCGCATCAAGCCTTCAAGCACGCTCAGGCCGGTGTGCGCTTCCTCTTTTTCGTCCGTAAAGCTTTCCCCTTGCGCGATCAGGTCGCGCACGCTCACCAGATCGCGGCTGCCCTTGAACCGCTCCGCCGTGGCGACTTCCAGAATCACGCCCTCGATAAAAGTGCGCGCCGACTCATCCCAATGGGGATCGTTGCCAGCCGGGATTACCAGGGCGTCGGTAATCAACACGGCGTCCTCCACCAGCGAGCGCTCAGTGTCGGCGGACAGCTCCGCGTCCTGGGCCGGCGCGCACATGAAGGCGAGCGGGTTAAACCCGGTGCGGTACTTTTTCAGCGCGTCTTTCGTGGTGCCGAAGGGATCGAGAACGCAGACTTTTTGGCCAAGCTTTTCCGCGCGCACCGTGGCGGTGGCAAGGGCCAGCTCGCCCTTGGGATCGATGGCGAGCACCGAGCCTTCGTAGCGCAGCATGTTCGGGATGATGGCCGCGCGGCCTTTGCCCGCCCGGCTTCCGGCGATGGTGATGACGTGGCGATCATCGGCGACGCCGATTTCAGCGCCGCCTTGCGCGTAACGCTCGCCGGTCGCCTTGTCGCGCTCGATCCCGGCCCCGATCACCCCGAGAAAGAGCTTTTCGGGTGAGTAGCGCAGCGAAGCGGAATGCGCGATTCCCTGCGGGTCTTCGAACGACGAGGCGGGCGGTTCCATGTCCCGTGGCGTAAGGCCGGGAACGCCGCGCGTCAGTCCTGAGAAAATCCCCCGCATGGCGGGTCACTGTACCCAACCACGGCCAGCAGCGAAACCCGTCCGCGCGGCATACAGCCGTATGTGGCTGGCATCACTCCTTTAACCCGTTGTTCAGAGCCATGTGTCAGGCTAGGAATAGGCGGGTAGCAAGATATGTTTTTGTAATACAAAAACTCTTGCCAGGGGTGAGATTGCACTCTCCCCCTGGACCCCCATTGCAAGCGGCCTGTAGGCCGCTGCGGGAGCCCTTCCCGCCCTGTCCTCCATAGCCCGGAGGGCGACGGAGGAACCCTGCCCCCGTTCCGCCGGGGGATCACGGCCCGCCTACGCCAAGAGGCTTCGGGCGGACAGGCCAAAGGGCGCTCCGCTGCCCCTTGGAACCCAGGGCCAAAGGGCTTTCGCGCCCCTTGGAGCCCACGACCGGGGGGAGATTTCGCCTCTGCCCCCGGACCCCCAACGACCAAGGGCGCAGCCCTTGGAACCGCGAAAGGAGGGTGTGCACATGGCGCGGCCGAAAAAACAACCCGCCGAGCTGAGAACCGAGCTTCTCCAGCTCAGGCTCACCGTCGCCGAGCGCTTCGAGATCGCGGAAGCCGCCGCCGCCGCTGGTATGACCGACACTGCATACGCCCGTATGCAGGCGCTCAAGGGCCGCGTTGTTATTCGCGAGCACACCACCCTGGACCACGCCGCTTTCGACCAGCTCCGGCGCATCGGCGTCAACCTGAACCAGCTTACCCGCCTTGCCAACGCCACCGGTGAAATGCCCCCGAAATTATCGGGGTTATTCGCCGAACTTGACGCCTTTTTGTCGCGCGAGCTGTCCGGTCATGGTCCCGGCCCGACCGGCACCCCGCCCCGGCCAGGGGGGCTTGCCGATGGTCCCTAAGGTCGCCGCCAAGGGTGCAAGCTTCAAGGGCGCGGGCCTTTATTATCTGCACGATAAAAAGGCCGCTACGGCGGAGCGCGTCGCTTTCACCCATACCGAAAACCTGCCGACCGATCAGGCCGAACTGGCGCTGCGCTATATGGCCTATACGGCCATGCGGCAGGATCAGCTAAAGGCGGCGGCGGGCGTGGCGATGACGGGCCGCAAGCTGACGCAGACCGTCTATGCCTACAGCCTGTCATGGGCGCCGGACGAGGCCCCCGAACGCGAAGAAATGATCGAGGCGGCGCGCGAAACATTAAAGGCGCTTGGCCTTGATTCCCATGAAACGCTGATGGTGTCGCACAACGACGAGCCGCATCCGCATATTCACGTCATCGTCAACCGCGTCCACCCGGAAACCGGCCTTGCGGCCAAAGTGGCCTGCGACCACCTGGTCCTGTCGCGCTGGGCCGAGGAATACGAGCGCCAGCAGGGGCAAATCCGCTGCGACGAGCGTGTGGAAAACAATAAGCGCCGCCGCGAGCTGAAAGCCCGCAACGACAACGGTTTTGTCAAACACAAGAAAAGCCGCGACAAGGCCGCGCATCACCGCGCCCGCAAGGACCAACTCAAAGCCGCGTTCGCGCGCCGCGACATCGAAGGCAAGAATCTTTCCGCCCATCACAAGGGGCAGCGCGCATGGCTTTACGATGAAAAAGAGCGCCACGTCGCGCAGCAGCGGCTGGACATCCGCGCGGCGAACAAGCCGAAATGGGCGGCGCTGTACAAGCGCCAGAAGCAAGAGCAAAAGCAGCTCCGTGAGGCGCAGCGCACGGCCTTTTCGCGGCTGCGCTATTTCGTCAAAACCCGCCCTAAATCCGAGCGCGGATTCGTTGCGGGCGCGATCCGCTCGCTGTTTGGCCGGTCGCAATTCGACAAGCAGCTTGCCGCCCGCCAGGAGAGCGAGCGCAAGGCGCTGGCCGCGCGGATCACGCAGCAGACCCGGCAGGCCGTGGCGCACGAAAGCAAGCACTACCGGGCCGAGCTGGACACGCTGAAACAGCTACAGTCGGGCGATACCGCCGCGCTGCGCGATGCGCACACGCAAGAGAGCAAAGAACTGGCACGGCAGCTCAAGGAAGAAGCCGACGCCGACAGGTTCGAAAAGGAAGTGGAAAAAGAGCTGCCGCCGAAGGCCAAGGAAGAATTTCGCAAGCGCGTCGGCGATACGATCCGCAAGGCGAAAAAACGCGACGAGCGCGGCAAAGGAAACGGCCGCGAGCGCGAATAGATATTAACCGCGCCTTAAAATCATGCACGTTAGAATAGCAGTATTAGGTAAAAAACAATTTGCGGATTAGAGGTGACACATGAAAGGAAAATATGGCGGGCCGATGCCCGTAAATGAGTTCTATCAGGCGCTTTACGAGGACAAGGCCGGGTTTTTCGAGAGGCTCGGCATTACGCATGTGCGGGCGGCGTACCTGTATTTTACGCCCTGCGATGAAAGCGGCGAGCCGGTCACGATCCGCGACAAGAGCGGCAGACCGATGGACGGCTATGTCGGCGCTGGCGGCTACCGCAGCGCCGCCGACGCCTACGACAGGGCGAGCGCCGCCCCGCTTGAGGCGCGGCCCCTGTTCCGGCCCCCCAATCTTTGAAAACTGCCCAGGGCAGAGCCGCCGGGCGAAGCGCCCGGCGGCAGCGGGGCTACAAGCCCGGCACGGTGCATCGAAGGTGCCGGACGGCCCGCGCCCGGCTGATATTTTGCAGGCTGGCGATGACGCTCCGCCGTCCCGGCGTGCCGGGGTCGGTCACGGCCAGCGCTTGCGAGGCCATATGGAACAGCACCGCCAGTTCGGCGTCGGTGCGGCTGGTCAGGTCAATGTCGGTTATCAGTTTCATTGTTGTGTCCTCCTTTTTTGTTCGGGTTGTGAGGACCGCATCACGCGCGGCGCCCCGAAGCACCCGCAGGGCCGCAACGGGTCAGTGAAGGAGCTGAATCGCGCCGTAGCGGAGCAAAGGCGGATCACGCTTGCCCCTTTGGCGCTCGCGTAGCGTTTCGAGCAAAAGACCGGACGAAAATTGTGGACATGACGGTGATGCTGATTGACCGGCGTTGCACCGGGCAGACGCCGCCGCCCGCACGGCGGGGGATGGACCGTATGCGCTGCAAGCAGAGCGCTGGCCGTGTCAGGCTCCGGCCTCGCGCCGGGCCGGCAGGACGACGGCAGGCATGGAAATTCAGGCGGGCGCGGGCCGGTCGCACGCCCGGAAACGAACCGTTCCGGCTTTGCCGCTGCAAGCTTCCTGAGGGCGTTTTCCCGGCCTATGATGGCGGGGAGCCGCCGGGGCGGCGAATCGGCCTCAGCGGCGCTCCATGGCCGCCAAAAAAGGGCCGGATTTTTCACAGTTTCTTACACATTCACGGGACCGGCGCTGAAAAGCGCTTAATTCGCAATCGCTTGGGTTATCCCCGCAAGGACTTAAAATCCCTTGGGGGGTAACCCCCGTGCGGGTTCGACTCCCGCCGCCCGCACCAGATCTCACCGAGGTTCCCATCTCAAAAGAAAATCTTCGTGGCGCGGTTCGATTCGCGCCACGGCGTTATTTGCGGGCGTCGCGGGCCGGATTAAGATGGCTCGCCAAGATCGTGTTTCTAATTGCAAATTTGGAAATAGGAGGGAAACGAACATGGCAAGCACCAAATCCGGCCTCTTCGGCGGGCTTCTGGCAGTGGCCATCGGGCTTGCGGGCGCCGCGGCGTCGGCGCAGGAGACGCACCCGATCCTGTCGCGGATCAAGCTGCCGCCGGGCTTCAAGATCTCGATCTTCGCCGAGGTGCCCAAGGCACGCTCGCTGGTGGTCGGCAAGCCGCTGAGCACCATCTTTGTCGGTTCGCGGCACGGAACCATCCATTCGCTGCGCGACACCGACCTCGACGGCATCGCCGACGAGGTGCTGAAGCGGGCCGACGGCCTCAAGGTGCCGAACGGCATCGCCTATCTGAACAGCCAGCTCTACGTCGTCCAGCAGGACCGCGTCTCCTTCTGGCCGGTGCCGGCGGAGTTCGACACATCGTTGCCGATCGAGCCGCTGATCGACATCAAGACCGACCTACCGGACAAGTTTCTGCATGGCTGGCGCTACGCCAAGTTCGGCCCCGACAACAAGCTCTATGTCGGCATCGGCTCGCCCTGCAACATCTGCGAGCCGCAAGGGCTCGAAGGCAGCATCATCCGCATGAGCCCGGACGGCTCGGACGTGGAAACGATCGCGCGCGGGGTGCGCAATTCGGTCGGCTTCGACTGGCACCCGGTCACCAACGAACTGTTCTTCACCGACAAAGGTGCCGACGGCATGGGCGACGATATTCCGCCCGACGAACTCAACCACGTCACGACGCTCGGCCGGCATTACGGCTTTCCTTTCCTCGGCGGCAAGTCGGTGAAGCTGACGGGTTTCGAGGACAAGGAGGCGCCGGCCGACGCCGTCGCGCCGGTCGTCGAGTTCCAGGCCCATAGCGCCAATCTCGGCATCCATTTCTATCGCGGCGGGATGTTCCCGGCCGAGTACAGGAACGACGCCTTCGTCGCCCAGCACGGCTCCTGGAACCGCACCGAGCCGGTCGGCTACCAGATCATGCGGGTCCGGTTCGAGGAGAACGGCAAGGCGGTCGACAAGGAGGTCTTCGCCGAAGGCTGGCTGAAGGAGGGCGCGGCCGTCGGCCGCCCGGTCGACATTACCGAGCTTGCCGACGGATCGCTTCTGGTCTCCGACGATTTCGCCGGCTTGATCTACCGGATCTCCTACGGCGAGTGACGAGAGGCGCCGCCCGGCCGCGGAGACGCGGAAGGGCGCGTCTTTCCGCTTCCGGCCCGCGGGCGATGCTGGTAAACTCAATGGGTCGGGGTTGCGGCAGTCTCCCGGCGACCCAAGGCGCCAGCGCCCAAGCACTGCCTGATGCTCCTTGCAAGGGAGGATTGGGCCATGGCGCACATTCCCAACGCGATTTCCCCTGAAGACCTTCTTTCCGGCATCGGGACACCGTTTGCACCGATGCTGATCGACGTTCGCCGCGAAGAGGCGTGGCGCGAAGCGGCGACGATGATCCCGGCGGCCCTCAGGCGTCCCCATACCGGGTCGGAGGAGTGGAGCCGACCGCTGGATGCGAACCGGGACATCGTCGTCTATTGTGGGCACGGCCGTGAGGTGAGCCAGAGTGCCGCCGCCGCGCTCAGGGCCGCCGGCAAGCGCGCGGCCTATTTGAGCGGCGGCATCGAAGCCTATATTGCGCTCGGCGGTCCGCTTGTGGCCAAGGAGGGTCTGCCTGACCGGGACTGGACGGCGCCGACGCGCTGGGTGACGCGGGAAAAGCCCAAGATCGACCGTATCGCCTGCCCGTGGCTGATCCGCCGCTTCATCGATCCCGATGCCCGAATCTTCTTCGTCGCCGCCGAGCATGTGCTCGCCGCGGCCGACGAGCTTTCGGCCATCCCCTTCGACGTGCCCGACACCGATTTCAGCCACGAGGGCGAGCTTTGCAGCTTCGATGCGTTCATCGCCCGTTTCGGGCTCTCCCACGCTCCGCTCGACGCCGTCGCCGACATCGTGCGCGGCGCGGATACCGGCCGCTTCGAGCTGGCGCCGCAGGCGGCGGGCCTCGCCGCGCTCTCTTTCGGCCTGTCGGCGCTGCATGACAGCGACGAGGCGGCGGTCGAGGCCGGCGTGACGGTCTACGACGCGCTCTATGCCTGGGCGGCGCGGGCGCGGGCGGAGACCCATGGCTGGCCGCCGGCGGGACTTGCGGCATGAGCGAGGGGGCCGGAATGCCGCCGGTCTCCTTCGCGGAGGCATCGCGTATCTGGCTCAAGGTCGGGCTGATTTCCTTCGGCGGGCCGGCCGGGCAGATCGCGCTGATGCACCGCATTCTGGTCGACGAGCGCGGCTGGCTCAAGGAACGGCAATTCCTCACCGCGCTCAACTATTGCATGCTGCTGCCGGGCCCGGAGGCGCAGCAGCTTGCGACCTATGCGGGCTGGCTCATGCACGGCATTCGCGGCGGCCTTGTCGCCGGCACCCTGTTCGTGCTGCCGGGCGCGCTGGTGCTGCTGGTGTTGAGCGCCATCTATGCGCTGTATGGCGAGACCGGGCTCGTCGCCGGCCTGTTCTACGGCGTCAAGGCGGCGGTTCTGGCGATCGTCGTCGAGGCGCTCTTACGCATCGCCCGGCGTATCTTGAAGGCGCCGCCGCTGTTCGCCATCGCGGCGGCGGCCTTCATCCTCATCTTCTTCTTCGCCGTTCCGTTTCCGGCGATCGTGCTCGGCGCCGGGCTGTTCGGCTATCTGCTCGGCCGGCGGTATCCGGAAAGCTTCGCCGCCGGCCACGAGGCGCCGGCCGACGCCAGCCCCGGCGGCGCCAACCCCTCCTGGCGGCGGGCGCTGACGCTGGTGGGCGTGTTCGGGCTTGCCTGGTTCGGCCCGCTCGCGGCCATCGCGCTATGGACCGGGGGCGAGAGCGTGTTTCTCGCCGAAGGGCTGTTTTTCTCCAAGATGGCGGTCGTCACCTTCGGCGGCGCCTATGCGGTGCTGGCCTATGTGGCGCAGCAGGCGGTGGAGAACTATGGCTGGCTTCAGCCCGGCGAGATGCTGGACGGACTGGGCCTGGCCGAGACGACGCCGGGACCGCTCATCCTTGTTCTGCAGTTCGTCGGATTTGTCGCGGCCTTCCGCCACGCCACCGGCTTCGATCCGCTGATCGCCGGCCTGCTCGGCGCCGGAATCACCCTCTGGGTGACATTCGTGCCCTGTTTTCTGTGGATTTTTCTCGGCGCGCCCTACATCGAGCGGATCGGCCACAACCGGGCGCTCGCCGCGGCGCTGTCGGCGATCACCGCCGCGGTGGTCGGCGTCGTCCTCAACCTCGCGGTGTGGTTCGCCCTGCACGTGGTCTTCTCGATCGTCGACGAGACGGCGATCGGCCCGCTGCGGCTGTTCGTGCCCGATCCTGCGAGCCTCGATCCGGCGGCGCTGGCGCTGGTGGCGATCGCTCTTGTCGCCGCCTTCCGCTTGCATTTCGGTTTGCTGCCGCTGCTCGTCATGATGGCGGGGCTGGGTCTGGGGTTGCACCTGCTCGGCTTTGTCGGATAGCGCCGTCACGCACTCCACGCTTGACCGGGCGGCGCGTCGATGGTCGTTTCTCGATATCGAAAGTCGATCTCGGAAGAACAGGCCCGCCCATGAACGACGCGGTCGAAGCCCGGACCACGGGCAAGCCATCCCGGCGCCAATCCGTCGCGAGCGTCTTTCTCGCTTTCCTTAAGCTCGGTCTCACCTCCTTCGGCGGGCCGGTCGCGCATTTCGGCTATTTACACGAGGCTTTCGTCGTTCGCCGCCGCTGGATCGACGAGCGCGCCTATGCCGATCTCCTGGCGCTCTGCCAGTTCCTTCCCGGCCCCGCATCGAGCCAGGTCGGCATCGGCATCGGACTCGCCAAGGCGGGGCTGCCAGGCGCGCTCGCGGCCTGGTTCGCCTTCACCATGCCGTCGGCGCTTGCGCTGTTGGCTTTCGGCTATGGTGTGGTGGAATTCCGCGAGGCGATCCCCGGCGGCGTGCTCCATGGCCTCAAGGTGGTCGCCGTCGCGGTCGTCGCCCAAGCGGTCTGGGGCATGGCGCGGAGCCTCACTCCGGACGCGCCGCGCGTCACGCTCGCCGTCGCCGCCGCCGCGGCCGTTCTCGCGTCGCCGACGCCGCTTGCCCAGGTGGGGGTGATCGTTGCCGGCGGATTGGCGGGGCTTTTGTTCCTGCGCACGAAGGTGGACCCGCGCCACGTCTCGCTCGGCATCGACGTCCGCCGGAGCGTGGCGGTGGCTTCGCTCCTCTTGTTCTTCGCCTTGCTGATCGGACTGCCGCTCGCCGCGGCCGCCGTTCCGTCGCAGGTTCTGGCGCTTGTCGACAGCTTCTACCGTTCCGGCTCGCTGGTCTTCGGCGGCGGCCATGTCGTGCTGCCGCTGCTCCAATCCGAGGTGGTGCCGCCGGGCTGGGTGTCGAACGACGCCTTCCTCGCCGGCTACGGCGCCGCGCAGGCGGTGCCGGGACCGCTGTTCACCTTCGCCGCCTATCTCGGTGCGGTGATGGGGCCGGAACCCAATGGATGGCTGGGAGCGGCGATCACCCTTGTCGCCATCTTTTTGCCGTCCATTCTGCTGGTCGTCGGCACGCTGCCCTTCTGGGATGCGCTTCGCCACCTGCGGCTCGTCCAGAAGGCGCTTGTCGGCGTCAACGCCGCCGTGGTGGGCCTATTGCTCGCCGCCCTTTACAATCCGGTCTGGACCAGCGGCATCCTTGCGCCCGGCGACTTCGCCCTGGCGCTTGCCGCCTTCACGCTGCTGGTTTTCTGGAAGGTGCCGCCCTGGCTGGTGGTCATCCTAACGGCTGTCGGCGGCTGGGGGCTCCAGCTGCTGGCCGGCCTCGGCAGCTAGATCGTTCGCCGGGCGCCAGGAATAGATCCAGTCCTGGCGCGCGGCAAAGGCGGCCGGCGACAGGAGGTGGAGAGCGGTATCGCGGAAGAAGGCGGCCAGCCTTCCCAGATGGAAGATGCGCCCGTTGCGCCGCGCCTGGCGTTGCAGGCGGGCTGTGCGCTGGCCGCGCTGCTCCTGATAGCGGCCGAACGCCGCCGCCGGGTCATCGGGCGTCCGGGCGAGCGCGGCGGAGAGGACCGCCGCGTCCTCGATCGCCATGGCGCCGCCCTGGGCGATGAAGGGAAGCGTGGGATGCACCGCGTCGCCGATCAGCGTCACCCGGCCCTTGCTCCAGCGCCGCGCCGGCGGCCGGTCGTAGAGGGCATAGCGCTGCCAGCCGGCAATCGCGTCTATGAGCTCCCGCGCGGGCCTGGCCCAGTCCCGGTAGTAGGGGCTGAGCGCCTCCGCGGCGGCGTCCTCGCCCCAGCCGGGCGGCGGCTCGGCATCCGAGACGATGGCGACGACGTTGACCGTCCTGCCGCCGCGCACCGGGTAATGCACCAGATGGGCGTGCGGCCCGAGCCATAGGCCGGACGCATTTTCCGCGATGATTTCGGCGACGTCGGCCGGGTCGACGAGACCCCGCCAGGCGACATAGCCGGTAAAGCGCGGCTCTCCGTCGCCGAGAAGCCTCGCCCGCACCGCCGAGCGCACCCCGTCGGCGCCGATAAGACCAGCGGCCTCGTAAACCTCGCCGCCGGCGGTCATGACGCGCATGCCGGCCCGGTCGGCCGAAAATCCGGCGACTTCCTGGTTCAGGCACAGCTCGATGCGGCTTTCCGCGGCAACGGCGGCCAGCAGCACCGCCTGCAAATCGCCGCGGTGGATGACCCAATAGGGCGCGCCGTAGCGTACGCGCGCCGCCTCGCCGAGCGGCATGGCGGCTAGAATCCGCCCCGTGGGGCCGGAGCGGACAATGAGCGCCTGCGGGCTGGCGACGGAGGATTGCAGCGCCTGCTCCAGCCCGAGCGAGATCAGCACCCGCGCGGCATTGGGCGAGAGCTGGATGCCGGCGCCGATCTCGGAAAGCCTTTCGGCGCGCTCCAGAATGGTCGCGGCAATGCCGCGCCGGGCAAGCACCAGCGCCGCGGTCAGCCCGGCGATGCCGGCACCGGCGATGAGGACGCGCGGTTTGGCGGCGGCCATGCGTGCTCTCGTGCGCCTCGCCTCGCACCAGCCCGCTAGGCGCCGGTCTCGTGGCGGCACTCCGTCGGGTCGGCGCCGTCCGCCGGCAGCGAGCCGCGGTACTTGTAGAGGGTCGAGCAATAGGGGCAGACGATCTCCGCCTCGTCGCCCATGTCGAGATAGACATGCGGGTGGTCGTGCGGCGGGGATGCGCCGATGCATTGGAACTCCTTGGCGCCGATATGGATCACCGGCAGGCCCGGATCGTTGTGGAAATGCGGTATGCCTTTGTCTGCCATAGCTTTTTCCCCGCGCGTCTGGGATCGCCGAACGCATTTGACCATAGCCTCCGGCCCTTGCATTTGGTAGGGGCAATGTGGCCAGAGCATGCTCTAGCGGCGCGACCGGGCGGCGCAGGTATCCTGGAACGTGATCGAACCCTTTCTACCGCCATGCGCCACTTCAATTCCGACGGGATCGACATCGCCTATCTCGACGAAACCCCGGACGAGGGGCCGGGCGAGCCGATCCTATTGATTCACGGATTTGCGTCCAATTCGCGGCGCAACTGGGTCGGCACCGGCTGGCTGACGGCGTTGAGAAATGCCGGACGCCGCGTCGTCGCCCATGACAATCGCGGTCACGGCGAAAGCGAGAAGCTCTACGATCGCGCTTCTTACGGCTCGCCGCTGATGGCCGAGGACGCGCGCCGGCTGCTCGATTACCTGGAGATCGCGCGGGCCGACGTGATGGGCTATTCGATGGGCGCGCGGATTGCCGCGTTTCTGGCGCTGCACCACCCGGATCGGGTGCGCGGGCTCATTTTTGGCGGCCTCGGCATCGGCATGGTGCGCGGCGTCGGCGGCCCGCAGCCGATCATCCGGGCGCTCGAGGCGGCGCGCGCCGAGGATGTCGTCGATCCGGTCGCGCGCGCCTTCAGGACCTTCGCCGATCAGAGCCAGGGCGACCTCAAGGCGCTTGCCGCCTGCATGGGTTCGGCGCGGCAGAAGATCTCAGAAGAGGAGATCGGACGGCTGAGACAGCCGGTTCTGGTGGCCGTCGGCAGCGAGGACAGGATCGCGGGTTCGCCGCATCAGCTGGCGGCCCTGATCGCCAACGCCGAGGTACTGATCGTGCCGCGCCGCGACCACATTACGGCGATCGGCGACAAGGCCTTCAAGGAGGGGGTGCTGGATTTTCTCGCCCGCCGGCCCTAAATGCAGTCCGAGGACAAGACTTCGTTATGGCCGGGCGTTCTATGTTAGGCTTTGCCGGATGTTGGACGGGCGGGCGTGCACCCTCGGGCGGTGCCCGCAAAGGAGCGAAAGATGGCAAATAGCGGTACGCCGCGACGCAAGGCCGTCAATGTAAGCGCCTGTGACCCGGTGTGGGCGCAGGTGCGCGCGGAGGCCGAGGAGATCGCCGCCAAGGAGCCCGGCATGGCCGGCTTCATAATCCAGACGGTCCTCAACGAAAAGACCCTGGAGGAGGCGGTCTGTCATCGCGTCGCCAACCGGCTCGACCATGGCGATGTCAGCGGCACGCTGATCCGCCAGGCCTTCGAGGAAGTGCTGGAGGAGGATCCGGAGATCGGCGCCGCGTTCCGCGCCGATATCGCCGCCGTCTACGACCGCGATCCGGCGTGCCACCGCTTCATCGAGCCGATCCTCTATTTCAAGGGCTTCCACGCCATCCAGACCCACCGCTTCGCACACCGGCTGTGGAAGGCGGGTCGCAAGGACTTCGCCTATTATCTGCAGAGCCGGGCCTCGGAGGTGCTGCAGGTCGACATCCACCCCGCGGTCCCGATCGGACGCGGCATCATGCTCGACCACGCGCACGGCCTGGTGGTCGGCGAAACCGCGGTGATCGAGGACGACGTGTCGATCCTGCAGGGCGTGACGCTGGGCGGCACCGGCAAGGTCGACGGCGACCGGCACCCGAAGATCCGCCGCGGCGTGCTGATCGGCGCCGGCGCCCAGATTCTCGGCAACATCGAGATCGGTGCCTGCTCGCGGGTCGCCTCGGGCTCGGTGGTGCTGCGCGACGTGCCGCCGAACGTGACCGTGGTCGGGGTGCCCGCCAAGATCGTCGGCAAGACCGAGGGCTCGGAGCCGTCGCGGGCCATGGACCAGATGTTGTCGAACGAAACCGACTAGACCGGCCGGGACGGACGGCGGCCGGAACAAGGCTCCGCTGATCGATTCGCGGGAGACAGCGACGTGGATGCACAGGAAGTCGAGCGCCTGCAAAAATACCTTCGCCGCACCTTCAAGCTGCCCGAGATGCGCGTGGTGGCGCGGGCGAAGAAGGACGATTCGGCGGAGGTGTTCATCGGCGATGAATTCATCGGCGTGCTGTTCCGCGACGAGGAGGACGGCGAGCTGTCCTACTCCTTCCAAATGGCGATCTTGGAGTTCGACCTGGAGGAATGAGTGGGGCGGCTGCTATCGGCCGGCCCGTTGGCGAAATTGCGCGATGAGCGCGGCAACCGCGGCGTCGATCTCGCGCCACTGAGCGAGCCGGTCCTTGCGGAAACGGTATTCGACCTGAAGTTCCGGCGACAGGGCCAGCCGCCGCAAGCAAATCGCCGGCGCAGGACTGTTCGTTTCGGATCCGCAACGAATCAGGAAGACCTGACCACCGGCGTTTCCGGCGTCCGCGGGGGCGGATTCGTAAAACAGGGTCTCACCGCCATAGCCGGACGAGCGCGCCAGCCGGCGGCCGACGAGGCCGTCGGGCCCGGCGAACTCCTCGCCTTCGAAGAAGGGGCGGTAGATGCGCTCAAGGCGCGTCCTGGCGGACACCGGATCGTCGCCGGCGATGAGCGCGAGATGAAGCCCCGGGCCGCCGGGTGCGGCTTCAAATCCCGGTAGCCGCCGCCAACCCACGACCAAGCCGATGCGCGCCGTCTGCACGGTCTGAGACCCGCCGGCGGCGCCCGGCGGGAAGCGAACGAGATCGGCCGGCACGGCAAAGACCTCGCCGGCAACGCTCAAGCGCAACGGCCGCATGCTCGCGGCGCTCGGCGCGGCATGCTGCGCCACCTGCCAAACGTCGCGCGCAAGCCGCAGCCCGCTCAGGCTCGCAGCCGCGCCGAGCAGCGTAATCAGGAGCAACAGCGCGCTTGCCCATCGCGGGGCGATCAAGCGCAGGTTGGGGTGGCGCATGATGGGTCCGGGGATCGCTCAATCTTCGCTCCCAGCAAGGCGCCCCAGGGTTAATTTTGCATTAAGCCCGCGCGTCCGGTTGCACCCGAGCTGCCATTTCAGCGCTTCCGGCCCTTGCCATCGGCGCCCCGTTTGCCGCATGAAGCAGGTGGCCGGCAGCGAAGGAGGCCACATGGCGGTTTACGAACTCGACGGCATCGGACCGGAGCTCCCGGAAGACGATCGCTATTGGATCGCGCCGACGGCGACGGTCATCGGTCGCGTCAGGATCGGGATCGATGCGAATGTCTGGTGGGGCAGCGTCGTACGCGGCGACAATGAGCTCATCGATATCGGCGCCGGCACCAATATCCAGGACAATTGCACACTGCACACCGATCCGGGCTTCGTGCTCAAGGTCGGCGCCAACGCCACCGTCGGCCACGCCGCCATCCTGCATGGCTGCGTCATCGGCGCCAACGCTCTGATCGGCATGGGCGCGGCGGTGCTCAATGGCGCGCGCGTCGGCCGCAAGGCGATCCTCGGCGCCAACGCGCTGGTCGCCGAAGGCAAGGAGATCCCCGATATGACATTGGCCCTCGGCTCTCCGGCGCGGGTGGTGCGAAAGATCACCGAGGAGGAAAGCGCCTTCCTCGACGGCGTCGCCCGGATCTATATCGCCAAGTGGCAGCGCTACCGCAAAGGCCTGCGGGCGCTTTAGAGTTTCCGCGCCGGCCGAAAACTTACAAGAGCTCCGGAGAAAAAGAGTGGAGCCGGCCCTGGGGGGAAGGCCGGCTCCTTGCCGAATCCGGTCTGGGTGGGGATGGGGAGGTGGGACGCGACCGGATCCGAAACCTGTGTCTGCCGCCTACTTTGCCGCCACCGGGCCGCTCGGCGCCGGGAGCAGCGGGTCATCGCGGCGCAGCGATACCCAGTGCAGCGGATCGGATTGTGATTGGCGCTTCTGGAACTGATAGGGCGTTTCGCGCCAGTTGAGGATCTCAAAGGTCTTGTTGTCGAGAACGAAATCGCCGCGATCGGTGGCGACGGTCAGGACCGCGTGACCGAGATTGTTTTCGTCGAGCACCACGGTGATCAGGAGCGCGGAGGCCGGCCAGCCATGCTCGATCAGCATGCGCTTCTTTGCCAGCACATAGTCCTCGCAGTCGCCGCTGCCTTCGGGATAGGCCCAAAATTCGTTCGTCTTGTAGAGATCGAGATCGGTGACCGGCACGACCGTCACATTGACGGTGGTATTGATGACGTTGAGCTGCTCCCAGCGCTGCGCGGTGAGGCGCGGGCGCGGTGCAGCCGGCGTTTTCGCCGCGCACTCCGGGAATTGGCGGCGACAGAAGGACACGTAGCCGCCCGGCGGCTGGGTCGGGTCGAAGACGCGCATCGTCGCCTGCGCCACGTCCTGACCCGGGGTACGGATGGCTTCCGTGGCGGAAACCGATTCCGGCGCCAAGCTTATCGCCCCGGCAGCCAATAATAGTCTTAAGACCAGATGCCTCATTGAAGCCCCATTTATTCAGCGAGGGCTACAATGACAGAAAAGATTTTCTTAGTATCTAAGTCGTCTGGTGTTGTTTTATTAGAATACCAGGCCGGATATTTTCACTCCATTAACTATAAACGCAACTGATTCTTCGGCGCTGGCGATTATACTGGAGCTTGATTCATTCAAAGGGGCCCAATCCGGGCCTTAGAGCGGTTCATGGTTATAGGGAATCGATTCGATGGGCTAAGTCGGTTCATCCGGCCAAGGCGATTTCGCCGCCGCCGCTGCGTTCGGCCTTGAGGCGCTCGACGATCCGCTTTGGGTCCTGCACGTCGGAAAACTGGACGGCGACGCCTTCGGCAAAGTGGCGCACGACCCGCGCTCGCATCCGGCCGAGCGTCACTTCGGTGCCCAGCGCCGGACGGACCTGGATGGCCACCGCCGCGCCGCTGATCGACATGTCGATAACCCGGCAGGCATAGGTGCGGCCATCCGGCAGCTTGATGCGGGAATACGGATTGCGCGGCTGGACGCGCTCATGGCGACGATCCTCGGGCATGCCAAGGGTGGTGCGATTGGCGAGCCAGGTGAGCTGGTTGGCCAGCTTGTCGCGCTTGCGCTGTGTGGCGTTGATGGCGATGGCGAAGCCGCCGTCGAAATTGCGCACGATCTTGCCCTCGACGCGGCCGATCTCGTCGATATAGGCGATGACGCGCTCGCCGGGCTCGCCAACGACGGCGGTGATCAGCGCCGCGCCGCCGGCCGACATGTTGATGACCTGGCAGGGATACTCCTCGCCACTGGCGAGCATGAATCGGCCCAGCAGATTGACCCGCACGCGTCGATGCCGCCGCTTCTCTTCGTTCAGAGGCAGTTTGTGCGCGAGCATGGCTCTCCGGGCCTTGGGCGCGGGGCAAGGTCCTGATCGGTCCTTACCACGCCGCTGGAAGATGAGCTCAATTCAGCGGGATCGTAAGGGTTAAAGAGTAAACAGAGCGTTAGAGGCGTGGTCTTTGGAGCGAAGACTTGCAGTATTTTGATACGCCGCCGCACGTCACCGGCCAAAAAAAGCGCGTTTGCAGCATTCTGCCGTCCTCGGATCAACTGGGGGAGGAGGGGCTAATTTCCGTCCAATCCGCCGGCGTAGACGGACAGATGCCCGACCCTGCGCACTTGCTCCCGCGAATCGGAGGGGGCCTCGGCTGGCTCCGCTGGCGGCGATGAAGCATGATCCGGGTTCATGTCGAGCCTATGGCTGGCGCGCAGCCCCAATCTGATCAGCGGCACGGCGCCGAGCCACACCGGCAGCTCGAAAGGCACCATGGCGCCCAACGCTCGGGCGACTTCCGTGCCGCCCATGGTCAGCGGCAGTAGGATCATCTCGCCGCCGGTCTCATAGTCGCTTTCCGTGTATCCGTGCCAGCTGATGACGTGACAGGCGGTCTCCGTGCGCATGGACTGGAAGGCTGCGGCAATTGCCTCCCGGTCGTGCATGCACCACAGGTCGAGAAAATCGGCGCCCTTCAACTCACGGTTGAACAACAGGCACATGCGGGTGCCGGCAAGGCGGAACGGAGTGCAAGGCGGCCGGTCGCATTCCAGGATGAAGGTATCACCGAGAATTCCGTGGATGTCCGACGGCTCGATGTCCGCGCGGCTCGGGGTGGACCGCGCGACATCGCGGCAGCGGCGCCAATAGTTGTACAAGGCACGCGTCGTTCGGTGTTCCATAAGTTCATGCCACCCATCTGTCCTTTGTCTAGGCCTGAGCCTCGACGGGACACCTGTACGGTCTTGGTACAGTCGCCGGAGCCGTTTCGCGGGCTCAGCCCGGTTCGGAGCACGAGGCGTGCCAGCGACGGCGTGCGCGGCAAAATGGCTCACCCTGCGGGCAGCATGGGGGCCGATGAGGCATGAAATGAGGGAGGCGCGGGGAAAGGGGCGAGATTTACAGTTATTGCGATGGGTCGAGCCGATTTGACCCGTCAAACGGTCCCATTTGACCGGCGCATGCGCTTGCCGCGGCGCAAGACGATGCTCGTGAAGTGGTTCCATAAGGCCAGATCTTGCTCTATGTACAAATGATGACCAGGACGAGTCCGCCTGCCTTCAATGCGCCGCCCGTCGTGATCGCGCTGCTTGCCGCGATCATCCTGGTGCATTTGGTCAGAAGCGTGCTGCCGGAGGAGCTCGATTTCGAGCTCATCGTCACTTTTGCCTTCATCCCGGCGCGGTTCGGCGGCCCGCACGGCGAGCTGGGGCTGCCAGGGGGAGTGGCCGCCGACATCTGGACCTGGTTCAGCTATGCCGCTCTCCACGCCGACGGCTTCCATCTCACCATCAATTCGATCTGGTTCCTGGCTTTCGGCAGCCCCGTGGCGCGGCGGTTCGGAATGGCGCACTTCTTGGGGCTGAGCGCGGCTGCGGCGGCCGCCGGCGCGGGCGCGCACCTGGTTTCCAATTGGGGCGGGCTGGCGCCGATGATCGGCGCTTCGGCGGTGGTTTCGGCCTACATGGGAGCAGCGATCCGCTTCGTCTTCGACCCCCGCATTGGGCTCGGCGGCTTGGCAAGCGGATACGAGCGCGTCGTGCATGCGCCGGCGCTGCCGCTGTTGCAGGCGCTGCGCAATCGAACCGTGCTCGCCTTTCTCATCGTCTGGTTCGGGGTCAATTTCCTATTCGGCGTCGGCGCCGAGGAAGCTCCCGGCGTCAACGGCATCGTCGCCTGGCAGGCCCATATCGGCGGCTTTCTGTTCGGGCTTCTGGGTTTCCGGCTGTTCGATCCGGTGGGGCGCTCGAAAGCCGGCGACCTGAGCGCGCGATCCACGCATCTGCGCGTTATCGATGCCGGTGGCGAAGAGGACGAACGGCTTTAGGGAGGCGTCAAGTCGCGACGCGGCGAGCTTGCGCGCGGCGGCGTAACGTCGCATCATCGGCATTTGTGCAGGCGGCGCGGCGGCTGAGATCGCCTGCGTCCGGCCTTTTCCGGATAAGACTTGGGCGGCAGCAGCAAGGGAGGCATGCAAATGACCGTTGCGGCCATTCTTAACGAAAAGGGACGAAACGTCGTGACGGCCAACCCCGGCGATTTGCTCGCCGACGTGTGCGCCGTCCTGGCGGAGAAACGCATCGGCGCGATCGTCGTTACCGATCGGTCGGCCGGCGCAAAGGGCATCATGTCGGAACGCGACGTGGTGCGCGCCATCGCCCGCGAGGGGGCGGCCGCGCTCGCCAAGCCGGTCAGTACGCTCATGACCCGCGAGGTTGTCTCCTGCAGCGAGGAAGACACCAATGCCACCCTCATGGCCAAGATGACCGAGGGCAAGTTCCGTCACATGCCGGTGTTGCGCGGCAATCGGCTGGTTGGCATCGTGTCGATCGGCGACGTGGTCAAGCGCCGCATC
>JAUYJB010000025.1 GCA_030688605.1 Hyphomicrobiales bacterium | reverse complement strand
GCCGGCGATCCGGCGCGCCGCTGCATGGCGGGGCCGAACCGGCGCAGGAACAAAACCTGCGCGATCTCGCAGGCGTCGTAGGCGTCCTTCCAGTTCCAGAAACCCTGCGCGTCGGTGCCGCCGAAGGCCTCAAGCATGGCGGCGCGCAGCGCGCCTGCATCGAGGCGCGATCCGGATTCAAGGGCGGGAAGGATTGCCCCGGCGGCCGCGAATATTGCCGGGGCGCGGTCGGGCGGTGCGGAGGATGGATGGGAGGAAGACGCAGAAACGGAAACGGCCGCAAGCGCGGCCGCGGATGTCGGAATGGTCATGATGGAAAGTCCTTGCGGAGAGCGGATGAAAGGGCCGAGCCCGCAAGGGCGCTCTCTTAAGACCCCTGCCGGTTCAACCCTTCCCGGCCATCCTCTTCCTCTCTGCCTGGTATTCGGCGCGTTCTTGATCGTTGCATTTGTTTATTGGGTCGGCGGCAAGATAATCCTCGAGAAACTGATGCTGATTTGATCGTCAGCGGTCGAAGGAGAAATCCGCAGTCGATTCCTTCCTGACGCACCTGATGCGGAGCGCCTCATCCTTTTTGACATAGACGTGATCGGCTTCCGGAGGGCTGAGAAAATCGAAGACTATTGCCAAGCGTCCACCACCGCGCTGAGGTTCCGAGGATGACCAGTAGGTGCCGCTCCGCCAGTCAATCGGCTCCTTTGACCAATCTCGGGAGACCGAGAATTCTCCTATGCGCTCTCTGTTCTCGAAAAGGGCTTCCAGTTCGGTAATCGCGGGAAGATACCAGTCGCCGCGACCGTGGGCGTCGAGCGTGCCACAGTATCTTGCGGCTGGAAAAGGCGGCTCGCCGGAACCATTATGAGCGAGGAAGGCCGTATTGGCTTGGCCCGTGATGCATGGCGCGGTGGTCTGACCGTAATAGGGATTCAGGAGCTCGCAGGCCTCCAAGCCGGATCGGGCAGGTGCGGACTCGTTGCTCCAAGCAAGGCGAACGGGCGCATCCTCCGGCGTTGCGAACATGAACATGTTCCCGTCGGGTGTCCGGCCCGCATAGACGCTGCCATCGGGGCAAACGTCGCCGATGCTCGCGCACTGATCAGGGCCGAGCGAGCGCAAATCGGATATGAGCGCGCCTGCGGTTTCGTGCGCGCCGGTCAGCCAGACGAGCAGTCCGAGACCGCATGCAGCAGCAAAGATCGCCTCCAAACGCCTCGTTTTCTTGTTTGAGTGATTATTATCGTTCATATTGCCTCCATCAAGTAAAGAATAATATAATCATGTAACATGCCAAATTTTTTGAATTTGTAACAGATAGGCACTGCTCGTGACAAGAGAAACGTGAGCAGTTCATCTTGTGCAATTACTGTGCGTACAGGTCTTGTCAGCCAAACCGGCGCCCGGTTTCGGTGAAGGTGTATTCGTTCGCGGCGATGCCCTCGTCGGCGTACTCGTCACTCATCATGTAGTCCCACTCGCGCTCAAGCTGGCGGTAGAGCCAGTTTGCGAGATCGCGCAGGCATTCGGTTACGGCGTCCTCGGCTTCGGCGGTCATGTCCTGCCAGTGCGGGCTGTACCGCGCGACGACGATCTCCATGCTGTAGGCGTGGCAGTAGCGGCCACGGTGATGCGCATCGGCACGGAGCTGGAAGAAGTTGTCGCGCTGGATCGCGAACAGGCGATCCGCGATGCGATGCAGGTTGGCGTCCTCGGGCGCGTGCTTCCGGATACGCCGGGCCGCGCCTTTTTCATAGGTGTAGGTGCCTTCGAGAGCCGCGCCATCGCCTTGGGACGAGAAGCCCGAGAACCAGATGCACGGCTTTTGCCGCGTGCCGCCGCCCATCAGGCGGACGGGATGGGTCTTCAACTCGATGCCGAGGATGCGGCAGATTTCCTCGAAATCGTCATAGATGAAATCGTGCCAATCCCAGTCTCCGACGCCTTCGCGGAACCAGGTGCGGGCTTGCTCTTTGGCGTCATCGGAAAGCTCGTGGAATTCATAGACGGTGGTTTCGATGATCTGCGGCATGGCGGTCACTCCCGTCCGGCGGCATCGCCGGCGAGCTGCCGGTGCAGCCAGTCGCTCGTGCCGATCCACGTGTCGGTGTCGCCGGTTTCGAGGTCGATGACCTGCGCGCCGCCGCCGAAGCCGGCGCGGCGCGGCTTGCTGCAACTATGGCCCCATTCGAAGCCCCACCGGCCCTTAAGGCCGAGCACCCGCGCGCATTGGACGACGAATTCCGTCACCTGCTCGATGTCGCCGTAACTGTCGTCGTCGCGAATCCACAGCGCCGTGCCGCCGTCTTCCCGATCAAGGGAAACCGCGAAACTGGGAAACGAGGATTCCTCGCGGTCGAGGCGGTCGCTGAAGGATTGAAAGAGTTCGAGCGCGCGGCGCGCGTTCTCGGGCGTGCCGGTGTCAAACAGGCACGAGAAGCTTGTGTAATAGTCTGCCATTGGAAAATCTCCTGAAAATGAAAAAGCCCGGCGCGCCTCTCGGGCGGCACCGGGCTTCGGTTGTGAATTGCGTTTCGGCCGTTATTCGGCGGCAGCGAGCACTTCGTCTTCGGCCTCGCCTTCGGCGTCCTCGTCATCGCCGTCTCCGGCGAGGAACTCCGGGAGGTCCGCCTCGGCGCCATCGCTGTCATCGGCCTCGTCCGGCGAGGCCGGGCGCAGCGGATCGGGCAACCAGCCGGTATCGGCGAGAAGCCGCTCGGCTTCCTTCGCCATCTCGCCTTTCTTGAGATGGTCGATGAGCTGCGCCGCGCTCTCGCCCTTGCCTTCGCGCACCGCCTCAAGGATGCGGGCCTTCGGCACACGGCCGAGATAGTTGTCGCCGGTCGGCTTCCAGCCTGCCGCAGCCATGTCGAGATCGACCGCGCGGGCAAGCGCGTGGCCATGGCGAAGACGCGGATTGTCGGCGCGTTCGTGGCCACGCTGCGTGGCGTCGACCAAGTTGCCGGCGACGAAGGCGAGAAGGTCCAGAAGATTCTCGCGCGGCTGGCTCAGGCACCAGGGCCAGAGTTCTGCCGGCTTCTCCGGCAGACGGTGTGCCCAGTCGGCGCGGTCGCGGTCGAGATACGCAACGCCGGGCGTCGCGTTCGGATCGACCAGATCGCGCAGGTTCGGCGGCGTGATCCGCACCTGCAAGCAGCTTTCATCGGCCGCGCACCGGTAGAGCGTGCCGAGCGTCAGCGCATGGACGACGGCTGTGAGCGCGATATCGGGCTGCTGGGCGAGTTCCGCGCCGAGCGCAACGGTCTTCTGCGCGGTCAGTTCCGTCACAAGCCGGTCCGAAAGCGGACGAATGCCCGCGTCCTCCGGGTCATCTTCGGATTCGGCCGCTTCGCCGCCTACGGTGATGACAACGACACGCGACCCGCCTTCGTCCACATCATCGTGGTCCGCCTCGCCGTCCGTTGCCGTCGCGGGCGCTTCGTCTTCGGGGCGGACATAGCCGCGCTCGACATCCAGGCTGCCGTCGCGGTCAAGGCTGACGAAAAGGCCGGCGCGGGCGATATCGGCGGGATCGTACAGCACCGGGCGATCATCGAGCGCTTCGATCATCTCCTCCAGCTCGCCGAGGCGCTGATCGATCTCCTCGGGCAGTTCGTCAGCTTCCGCGTACTCCGCCTCCAGACGATCGTATTCTTCGGCGAGCGCGGCGCGGGTGGCTTCCTCCTCCGCCGTCATATCGACGGTCTCGCCGGCAAGTCGGCGCAGACCCTGCATGTGGCCGTAGGGGAAATCGATCGCCGCGGCGATCCACTTCCAGCCCTCCTGCGCGAGATGCTCCGCTTCCGCCCTCAGCTTCTCTTCGGCAAGGCGGTCAAGCAACGCGGGATCCTGAAGCCAGCCGCCGTTATCATTCTCAAAGAGATCGCGGGTGACGGCGCCGCCAGCCTTTTCGTAAGGCTCGATACCGACAAAGCGCGCGCGCCGGTCGGAGCCGCTGACCGCGCCTTCGGTCAGAAGCCGGCGGATATAATAGGCCTCTTTGTTCCAGCCCTGCTGGAGTGAGTCCCAGACCTGCTCCTGACGGGCATGGTCGGCGGTGAGCGTGAAGGCCATGAGCTGCTCCAGCGTCATCTCCTCGGCGATGTAGAGGTCGATCAGCCTGGGCGAGACGGCGGAAAGGCGCAGGCGCTGTTTCACGACGGACGGCGTGACGAAGAATCGCGCCGCGATCTCCTCCTCGCTCAGGCCCTTGTCGATCAGCGTGTTGAAAGCGCGGAACTGGTCAACAGGGTGCAGCGCCTCGCGCTGCGTGTTCTCGGCAAGCGAGTCTTCCTCCGCGATTCCGTCTTCCCTGACGATGCAGGGCACCGGCGCGGTCTTCGCCAGGCGCTTGTCCTTGACGAGACGCTCCAGTGCGCGATAGCGCCGGCCGCCGGCAGGCACCTCGTACATGCCGGTTTCCTTGCCGTCGGTCCCGATGACGGGACGGGCGCAGAGGCTCTGAAGCAGGCCGCGGCGGGCGATGTCTTCCGCCAGCTCCTCGATCGAGACGCCGGTCTTGACCGTGCGGACGTTGGCCTGGCTCAGGACGAGCTTGTTAAAGGGTATGTCCCGCGTGGTCGCGAGAGTGATCTTCTTGGTGGTCTTGGTCATTGATGTTCTCCGTGACGACGGGCGGCCGCGAGCCACTCTCCCGACCTCCAAACCCGTCACGAAGAAAAAGGCCCACCTCTTCCTCTCCCGCGTCCCGCGAATCGCGGGGGCGCGGACCGGGTCAGCGCCAGTCCCCGCAGGGGACGGGACGCCATCCGGCAGGCTGTGGCGTTGCGCGCTTTTCTTGCCGCCTTCGACGACGCGCAGCGCCGCCATGGCCGTAAGTCACAGAAATAGTGCGGTTAATCAGATCGGATTCAATCCGATACCTCACGTCCTTATGCTGCTCCGGGTAATCTCTTTCCATTGTCGAGGGCGTAAGTTCCGAACGGCAATGTTTGCAAATTTTAGCATCCATTAACACCAATTCGGCACAGAACGGACACTTGCGAGAAGCGTTTTGGCGCGCCGTGGAGTCGGTAGCTTGAGCAGCAACCGGTATTCGTGGACGGGTAACCAAAACGCACAATCCGAGCACGACAGAGCCTCCTACCCAAAAAAACATCAACACGGCCAGCGCTACTGTAAGTCACAATAACCCGCGTCATTGCTTAAATGGAGATCAGCCTGCGTTCCTTCTCGGCAAGGGGGGCGTAGAGGTGCAGCATGAATGGATCGGCATCTCTGCCCAATTCGGCGACGATGAACGGGACCTTCTCCGCATCCTGCGGCGCCCCCCAGCGGAAATCATTCCACCGGCAGCATGATGTGCTCGTAGGGCGTGTCAGCCCACATCACGAAAGGCTTACTCGGATCGGGCTTCGCCTCCCGCGGGTAGGCCCGCGACATGCTCTTTGCTTCAGCGCCGACGATCATCACATGCGGCCCTGAAACTACCCAGTTGTTGTCCGGCGTTTCCGTCAAGCCGTAAGGGTCCGTGTTGCTGACGCCGGTGTCACCTTTGAGCATGTAGATGAAGCCGAGCTTCTGCGGCGCCTCGCCTTTCGAGACATAGGCTTGAGCCCATTCCAGGCCCGCAGCATCTGCGCACATGGGCGCTCCGCCGGGGTCCATGCAAGTCCAGCCGTTCGCTCCCTCCCGGATGGTCTTCATGCTTCCATCTGGCGCCATGTTGAGGATCGTCGCGTTCGCTAAAATATCAGGCGGCGCGGTCCCCTCGAGATTTCTGAGAAGTTCCTCGTCGGATACCGGCTTCATCTGGGCAGTCGTAGCTGTTGCGAGAAACGCGAGAGACGTCCCGGCGAGCATCAGCATGGATGAATGCTTCATGGCAGGTCCTCCTTTTAACCGACTTTCCCCATATGAACCCCGGTTTCTGGCGGCACAGTAGCGCTCATGGCCGCCCCCGGCAATGGTGAGCACGGTGTGGGAGGGTAAATCGCCTGGATTTGCTGCTGATCCGCCTGAGCCGGGCTTTCCGAGGCTGGTGATTGCGTCGATTCTCGTCCTCAAGGCACACCTCTCCCGTGTTTCTTGCCGGAGCTCATGACGTCGGGACGCGTCACGCCGGCACTGGATCGGGCGGCGGCCGCAGTTGGGCGATCAGCCGCAGGATTTCGGCAAACAGGCCCCTCGGCACCGCGACCTCAGCCAACTGGAAAGTGACGTAGCGGCCGTGCGTGACGATCCTGGCGCCGATCTTGATCAGCTTCTCCTTCAGGCTGGTCAGCGACCATTGTTGGGGTAATGGGAGCGTAGCTGCGATAAAAAGCCACTTGATTTTCATTTGTTGAAATGTTCATAAGTAATGTATGGATGAATGGCAATCATATGAAAGTACAAGTACGATCTGGATGTTAAACGATGCGGAGCAAACCTTTATCAATAGATACAAGGGAGCGAACCGATTACGTTGCGCAGCGCTGCTGAAATTTCTGCAAAACGAGGCCAGGTTTCCAAAAACATTTGATGAAGTGCCGGCGGCCGGAACACATATGCTTTCAAAGTCGCTTGGAACAGGTGTTCTCGAATTGGGCCGTTACGATCCTCAAAGCGGAACAAATATTCGGCAGCGGGCGGAAATTCGTAGCTTCACGGGCTTTCGCCCTCCAAAACCTGCCGATTACAAAATCTTGCAGAAATGGCTGGCCGCTGAGGCGATCGAGGAACCGGAACCGGATCAGGATCGAGCGCTCTTTGAGTGCCTGAAAGCATGGTGCCTGAAAAACAGGGTGGAACTGCCTACGGAAGGCCAGCAAGAGCGCATTATTAATGCCGCAGTTGCAGCTTTCGAAGAATCCCTGTTTGCGAAAATTTCCAGCGGGTTGTCGGAACACAGCCGAACAGCCATCGACCGCATGTTGACGCCTGTGACATCGGAAGATGGGGACAACAGCACTGCGCTCTTCAGCTTGCTCAAAGGCGATGCGGGCAAGCCGAGCCTGAACAGCGTGTTCACCGAACTTTCAAAGCTGGCGGAAATCGATGCGCTGAATTTGCCTGCTGACCTGTTTGACGGAACACCGCATAAAACCGTGGATCTTTACCGCTGCCGTGCGGCCACGGAATCCATTCGGGACATGCGCCGTCACCCTGAAGCCGTCCGTTATACGCTGGCCGCCGCTTTTTTCAGCGAGCGGCGGCGGGAAGTGATTGATGGCCTGATCGAGCTTTTGATCCAGATCATCCATAAGCTTCAGGTTCAGGCGGAAAAAAGGGTCATCAGGGAACTGGTCGGCGGCATCCGGGAGGTTTCGAACAAGAAGGCGACGTTGTACAAGGTGGCGGAAGCTGCCGTCGCCCATCCTGACGGCAAGATTCGAGACGTTCTGTTTCCAGTGGTCGGGGAACAGGTACTGGCCGATCTGGTCAGGGAATATCAGGCAAGCGGCCCGCTTTATACGGAGCGGGTCGAGATTTACGTCCGCAACTCCTACAAAAGACATTATAGAAGGATGGTGCCGGCAATTCTGGAAGCGCTGCGATTTCAGTCCGGCAACCAGTATCATCAGCCTGTCACCGGAGCGCTCCGTTATCTACAGGCAAACAGCCCGGCGCAACGGAACGTCCCGATAGATGAAGTGCCGATAGACGGCATCGTGCCGAGATCGCTGCAACCTTTGCTCATCGAGGGCGGCAATCAGGAACGGCACATAAACCGGATCAGCTACGAAATCTGCGTTCTGCGGGCCTTGCGCAACGGTTTGCGCTGCCGGGAAGTCTGGGTGGACGGCGCAAACCGTTACCGCAATCCCGATGACGATGTGCCGCAGGATTTTGAAGAGCGGCGGCAGGTCTATTATCAGGATTTGCGCCTGCCGGAGACGGCGGACTCATTTGTCAGCGATCTGCGCGGCAAAATGGCGGAGGCCCTTTGTTCTCTGAACCAGACCTTGTCGCGCAATCCGAAAGTATCGCTGCGGCTGCACGGCAAGAACCTCATAAAGGTGAGTCCGCTGGAACCACAGCCAGAGCCGCAGTTCCTGCAAAAACTCAAAGCGGAAGTGGCCGGCCGGTGGCCGCTGACCAGCCTGCTCGATATCGTCAAGGAGGCGGACTTTCAGACGGGCTTCACCGATATGTTCCGCGGCCTTGGTGACCGCGAAATTCTGAGCCGGGAAAAGCTGCAACCCCGGCTGCTGTTATGCCTCTATGCCCTGGGAACCAATACCGGCCTGAAGCGGATATTGGCAGGCGGCAGTGATCTCACCTTTGACGAGCTGCGCTATGTACGGGAGCGTTACATTCACAAGGACGCGCTGAAAGCCGCGATCGCCAGGGTGGTCAACGCGACGCTGAAAGTCCGCCACCCTGAAGTCTGGGGCGAAGGCACGATGGGCTGCGCTTCGGACTCCAAGCAAATCCACGCCTGGGACCAGAACCTGATGAGCGAATGGCACATTCGTTACAAGGGCCGCGGCGTCATGGTCTACTGGCATGTCGAGAAAAACTCGCTTTGCATCTATTCGCAGCTCAAACGCTGTTCGTCCTCGGAAGTGGGCGCGATGATCGAAGGCGTGATGCGCCATTGCACGGATATGGAGATCGACAGGCAGTATGTGGACAGCCACGGTCAGAGCGAGGTGGCGTTTGCCTTTTGCGAGCTGCTCGGTTTTTCGCTGATGCCGCGCCTGAAAGGGATAGCGAGGCAAAAGCTCTATCTGCCGGAAGCCGGCGCCGGCCGGCAGTATGACAATCTGACGCCGATCCTGACACGGCCGATCAACTGGGATCTGATCGCGCAGCAATATGACCAGATGGTCAAATACGCCGCCGCCCTGCAAAAAGGCACGGCCCATGCGGAATCCATCCTGCGGCGCTTTACCCGTAACAATCGCCAGCATCCCACATATCAGGCCCTGGCCGAGCTGGGCCGGGCCGTCAAAACGATCTTCCTGTGCCAGTATCTGGAATCCGAAGAGCTGCGCCAGGAAATCCATGAAGCGCTGAACGTCGTCGAAAACTGCAACAGCACCGTCGAGTTTATTTTCTTTGCCCGCAACAGCGAGCTGTCCTCGAACCAGCTCGTCAATCAGGAAATCTCGGTGCTGGCCCTGCATTTGCTGCAGGTCTGCCTGGTCTATGTGAACACGCTGATGATCCAGCAGGTGCTGGCGGAAAAAAACTGGCTGGGCCGTATGAGGGAGGAGGACCGCAGAGCCCTGACTGCTCTGATCTATGCCCACGTCACGCCTTACGGCTCATTCGCGCTTGACATGACCAAGCGTTTGTTTCCGGAACCGGAGCCGGTGAAGCTGGCGGCATAATTCAGTTCGCATTCCACCTGAAAATGCGAACTTTGTTCGGCTTTCCTCGTGCCGGGCCGCTGCCATTCACATACTGTTCGACTCCATGAATATTGAGGCTTTTTTGCCTTGTTCTCGCATGTTATTCTCTGTGTATAGAAAAACGAACTATATTCGTAATATTTCATTAAAGGCGAACTGTATTAGTCATGACGTATCAATATGTGCGCGAACCGCTGACAACAGAAGAAGCTGACCGACTGGCCCATGCCTGCCGTGGTACAAAAGAAAAACTCATTATCTGGACGTTGCTCGATACCGGCTTGCGCGTTTCCGAGCTATGCACCCTGACGCCGGCAAACATCCTGTGGCAACAGCGCAGCATCCGCATCAGCGGCAAGGGCGGACCTTACGGCAAGAGCAGCAAAAAGCGCGTGGTGCCGATGTCCGGCAGGGTCCAGGCTTTGCTCGAACCCTACTTCGCGCTGCATGACAAATGGTTTGTAGGCGAGCGTCAGACCCAGAAGATCGTCAAGCAACTCGCCAACCGAGCCCGGATCGCCAAGTCGGTGACGCCACACGTCCTGCGCCACACATTCGCAACGCTGGCGCTGCAAAAAGGCATTTCCCTGGCCGCCGTGCAAAAGATGCTGGGTCATGACCGGCTCGCGACAACGGAAATCTACCTCAATCTGACCGAGAGTCACGTGATCGAGGAGTTCCAGAATAAATGGTAGCGGGTTCTGTACCAGCGCTCCGTGGAAAGTAGAGATGATGACAGAAAAGGGGAAAGTTGTATTTGAGAACGGCAGCGAGAAATTTATGGAGCGCGATATGGGATCGGACGGAACCTTTCTGGATGGTTATCGCCAGGGGCATGAGGACGCGTGGAAATGGCGGCCACCGGAAACCCTTCCCGAACACGAGGGCGCAGAAGCGATCCTGTGGCTCACAACAGATAAGGGATTCAAAGATGTATCCGCGCATTCTTATCTGAAAAATGGAGCGTGGCATTGGGCCGATAGCGACGAAGTAATCAAGCGACAGGATTTTATTATGGGATGGTTGCCATGGCCGGAGCCGCCTGACACATGATTATGAAGGTAGGGAGAGTAATTGATGAGTAAAAACACAAAGGCTGAAAGATTCCTAAAACTTATGGACGATTACTTGCATGCAAAGGAGCAACTGCGGTTTGCGGAAGGTTTGATCGCTCATAATCTGATGGAGGATATTTCAGAAGAGCATTTGAGTAAATTTAAAGATATGGAAGAAACAGCGCACGCCGACCTTTTGGAAATCCTGAATGATCTTTTCCGCGATGCGGCGTGAGTGATTTTGACAGACACAAGCCATTGAATTTAAACGAATAATCAGGCTGGTGGCTTTTTATCGCAGCTACGCTCCCATTACCCCTTGTTTGACCGCCTCCGGCAGAGCCAGGGTGCGCATGAAGTTGCCGAGATTGTAGGCCAACGCATGAAGCTGAAGCCGCACGGCATTGTTCTGGAATTTCCGGCATGACAGCCGGGTCCATACAATCGCGTTCTTGCCTTCCTTGATGTGCTGCTCGGCCGTGCCGCGATGATTGTAGAAGGCGACCACGCGCTTGGCCGGACGGCTCAGGTTGGTGACGATGAAGCCAACGGTCGGATAGAGTTGGCCTGGGTGCCATTCGACCTTGGCGACGACGCGGCGCTTCTTGTCCCATGACCCTGCCTGATAGCTGAAGCTGGCATAGGTGCGAACCACGTGATTGGGTGGGCGGCCGACAGGTCGCGTCAGCAGGTAGGCGATGCTTTGCTGAAGGATCGCGTTGGCCTTGAGACGGATCGTGTACTTGTAGCCCTCGGCTTCCAGAAACCCGTAGATATCCGGTGCAGCGAACGCGGCATCGCCTCGGAAGTAGCGGCGCAGGTCCCGTTCCCGGTAACGCTCAACGACCGGCTCCAGAACGCCGCGCCAGCCGTCGGCGCTGTGGACGTTGCCCGGACGAAGCTCGCCGCGTTCCAGATCACCGAACTGGTTGAACACGAACAGCGGGTGGTAGCAGGTGCAGGCGAAGTGGCCGTTGTAGGCGCTACCTTCCTGATCACCGTGGGTCGGGCTGACGCTGGAATCCATGTCGAGCACGATCACCTTGGGCGGATGCCGGGCGTGCACCCGGTCAATCCATTGCCCTGACAGATCAGACAGCGCGGCGAGGTTGTCACTGGCGGCGAGGAACGCCGTCTCGAAACGCCCCATCTGGCTGGTGGACGCGGCCTGCTTCGCAACGGCGCGACCGCCGACAATCCAACGCATCGCCGGATCACGTCCCAGACGATCAGCGTCGTTCACGTCCTCGTAGCCACCCAGGCGACCGAAGACGGATTGGCGAAACAATCCCGTCATCGCGTGCCGGCCGTTCTTGCCTGTGCGCGGGTCGACGAGTTCATCGCCAACCATGTCCGTCAACCCAAGCGCGTCATCGAGCTCACGGTAGGCAAGCAATCCGGCGTCGGTGGTGATCCTGGAACCGTGGAACTCAAGCTTCAGGCGGCAGTCGAAATCGAGTCTCAGCGAACCATCGATTGATTCACCCGCCGGGTTCGCCATATGCCTCGCCTTAAAATGCGTTCAACACATTGATTCTTATATCAGATTCAACGATCAATCGCATCAATTAATGGAGCCAAATGGGAAATCCGGGATCAGGATAGTGGCCCCTCATCGCAGCTACGTGCCCATCGGGCCATTGGAGAACGGCAGGGAAGGTGGAATCCGGTTGGCAAGGTGACAAGCGGGAAAGTCTACAAGTTGACTCCGCCATCCGACCCTGTGCTGCTGAACGGCAATACGCTCTGCGGCATGCCGGAGCCGGTCACATATGTAGTGCTTGCGCAGTCGTCGCCGCGGAGCCTGGGCCTGACGGTCTTCACCGGCGCAAATCCGCCGCAGGGATTCGGCGATCAGTCCTGTGCCGCCTATTTCTATGAGCGGTAGAGGGGGCGTGTTTTCCAGATTGGCCGTTATCACTCTCGCGCGGTATCAGTCCTTCTGACAATAAAGCAGAGCGACGTTCTTGGAGCGGGTTTCAGACGCCGTCCGGGGTGAGTCGTTCGTCCCGTCGGAAACTGGGTTACCGGTTTTGTTATCATAACTTGCATTAGAGTTAAAACCATCAATAGTGTCAGAGCTTCCGAATCGACCCAGCAGGTCATTATCAAAGGCATGCTTATGGCCCTGGAATGCGTCCGCCTGCGTACTGCCGACGCTGCGCACGCCGTCCGGGTCCTGACAACCCGACGAGGTTAGGCAGACGCCCCTGACGAAGCGGCCCTTGGCGGGCGTGTATTCGCTCCAGCCCGTCGGGCACGAGGTAAGATTGAAGGCCATCACAGCGCCGGACGGCGTGCCACTGGGCGCATCTTGCGTGCAGTCAATGACACCGCCATTGACGTAGCACCACTTGCCTTCGCTTAGCGTGTTCACCTGCGGGTCGGATTCAGTAAGAACCGGGGCGTCGGCCGCACAATTCACAACGCTTCCGTCGGTCGTGCACCATTTGCCGTTGGTGAGGGTGCCGATCTTGGGATCGGATTCCACGCCAACGCCGCCTGTACCGGCCACCCATTTGCCGGACATGCTGTCATAGGTCAGCACATCGGCATCGGCGGGGGCGAGCGCGTCATCGACGTCGGTGAGTGTGGCAAGGCTCGGGTCGATGGGGATGCTTCCCAGCATCACGCGCCAGTTCGTGCCGTCGCAATATTGAAAGACCTTGCGGTCGTCATTGTAGACAACCTTCTTTTCAGGCGCGGCGGGATTGGTGCAGTCGGCGCGAGCTTCCTGTGCAAACGCGATAAGGAGGAAAGCACTCAGGCAAACAAACTGAACGACGAAAGACCTTATGGGCTGCTCCTGTGGGCTCGTGGTGAGTTATCGATCGGATCGGGCTGGCCAAAGATCACTTCGAACTTGCAGGCGCCGAAGGGTGTTTCCATCACACCCGGTTCGTTCGTGCCGCGCGGAACCAGCACCCCGCCAGCCCGCCGGCAGCCTTCGAGCTCGGTCACGTCCGCGTACTCTGCTTGCTTCGACGCTGCACCGGTTTCGGCGCACGATGCGGCCGGCAAACAAGCGACCAATAATATCCTCAAATATACTGCACGATATATAAACGTTCCCTTTTGCATTACACAATATTAGCACAGATATTGTAGGGCAAAAGTTAATTCGTGCTCAAAATATAGTTATGCATTATTTTGCCTGTCCGCCCCACTCAACAAAGCGCTGGCCTGGTCGCACACTGCAATGACCCTGCATAAGGGAACCGTTTTGCCGCGATTCGGTCGGCCGCATCACTTCCGCTCGTGAAACCAAGGGAGACGTGCTCGACGATAGCCGTCAGGACCGAGAAGCGCCAAGTACGGACATTGCGCCGCGCGATAGAGCGCGACCCCCGACCGAAAGGAAGTGAGCCGCCAGTCAAGGCTATCTCATGCTGGCGAGTGGGGAGGCCCCTGGAGCCAATTTTGGCTCATCGCCGTCAGGTGACGGCAAGATTAGGCGCACGGTCGTACCCTGGCTGTCGCTCTCTCGCGCGACCTGGCCGCCGAGCTGTTGGGCAAAGCCTTCGACCAGCCGGCCGCCGAGCCCGGAATCGGCGCGTCGAAGATCGAGCCCTTGGCCATCGTCGGCGACCGTCAGGCGAAGCTCCCCGGGGAGCCGCTTTAGCGTCACCATGACCGTGCCTCTTGTCTCGCCCGGAAAAGCATATTTGACGGCATTCGTCACAAGCTCGTTCACAATGAGCCCGATCGGAATTGCTCGATCGGTCGGCAGGAGCGCGCTTTCGATGTCGGTCTTGAGCACGATAGATGTGCCGTCTTCCTCATTGACTGCTGAGATCAGGTCGCGGCATAACTCATCCAGGTAGGTCGCCGCATCGACCGCCTCGACCATGTCGGCTTTGCTAAGCTTGGAATAGAGCTGCCCGAGTGCGTTGATTCGATGCGAGACCCTTTCAAGCGCCGCTTTGCCCTCACCGCTCTTGTGGCTCCGCGCTTCAATGCTGACCATCGCCGCGATAATCTGAAGGCTGTTCTTGACCCGGTGGGTCAGCTCTTGCAACAGCATGCCGATACGCTCGCCAGCGACCACGTGCTCGCGCTCAAGCATCACGCGCTCCGTGACGTCTTCGATCACCAGGAGGATCAGTTGCATCTTGTTGCCAGGCCGATAAACCTTGCGCGCGTTGAGGCACATAACGCGCCGGCCGATTGATGGGAAGGACTGTTCGACTTCGAAGTCCTCGAATGTCCTTTCGCCAGAACTGATGGTATCGAGCGCGATGCGGAGCTTGTGAACGCCCCACTCTCCTTTGCCGATCTCATAGAGCTTTCGACCGACCGTATGCTCTGGCGCGACTGAAAATTTGTCGCAGAAAGCGCGGTTCGCGAAGCGGATGGTCAGATCGGGCTCGAGCACGAGGAGACCTTCGCGGATCGTCTCCACGATATCCAGTGGGTCGACTTCGCGCATGGCCGGCTCCTCCGCACCTTCTGATGACGGGGCTCATCCAGCAAGAATACGAACCTGCTAGAGAGGCCATCTCCGCCTCGCGCCAGCTCTGATTGTGAGCGAGTTGGGGTGTGTTGTCGGTAATGTACATTACCAAATCCCTGGGTCGCTCACTTTATTATGTATGTTTTGGGAAGACGAAGGCCGATGCGCTCTCGGACTAACTGATAACATTCACAAGATGCCTTCGTCAGGCCCTGCCGATTGAGTATCGTGACTTGCCGTCGACCGCGCGCGATCAGACCTGCACGTTCCAACTCCCGGGCAGCATTCGTGATGGTCGGCCTCTGGACCCCCAGCATTTCGGCTAGTAGGTCCTGAGTGATCGGCAGTACGTCATCGTCACTGCGGTCACGCATCATGAGCAGCCAGCGCGCCAGCCGCTCCTTGAGGCTGTGCGCACCGTTGCACGCTACGGACACCAGGACCTGCTCAAGAAAGGCCTGGACATAAGCGTGTATGAGACTTCGGAAGGACGGCATCGACTCCATGGCGCGTGTGAACGCCCCGCGCGACATCTTTGCTGCGCTCCCGGGTATTTGGACGAGGAGCCGGACGGAGGAATTCTTGTCACCGAAGACGGCTTGCAAACCGGTGCAACCCTCCCGACCGATCGTTGCCATCTCAATGATACTGCCGTCCGCATAAACCGCCACCACCGAGACGACACCGCTATCGGGGAAGAATACATGGTCGAGCGAACTATCAGCGTCCATCAGGACCTGCCCGTGTTGGCAGTGAATTTGCTCAAATTCCGGCATGAGTCGCTTTAGATTGCGGGGTGGCAGGGCAAGTAAAAGCCGATTGCGGGGCCAATTTGATAAACCATTCATATCCATAAACCGCGCCTGCATCGCGTCAGTTCCAAGTGGAAGCGCGCTGTGGCGGCGAATCTATCATGCTCACACAGCTCGAAACAAAAGCACCGTGACCGACGGAGCTGGCCCTGCGACGAGCATTTGGCACGGCGTTATGCCTTGCGCCTCTCAGTTCCTAAGCAAATGGGTAAACCATCTTTCTCGTCTCCTGGAACTCGATGCCCGGCTAAAGGTTGTCAAACTAGCGCAGTTAGGATGCGCAGTCCGGAGCATTCCGAACACAAGGAAGAGGTAACATGGATACCACCACGCTTCTCATCATCGTTCTTGTCGTTCTGCTACTTGGCGGCGGCGGTTGGTACGGCCGTGGACGTTGGTTCGGTCGTTAGCCAATCGCAAGTTGGCACTTCTCGCTCTTCGGTATGTGCTAGCAAGCTTTCCGACCTGAGCTGAACATCGTTACGTCCGGCTGGATCGATCTTAGCGGTGAAAACCTTGCGCTTGAGCGCGCGGTAGCCGTTGTGCTTACAAGGACTCTTTGTGTCCTTGAGGTGATACCCCCAAATGAGTGCCCTTCCGCCGCGGATAGATAATCGCGGATGGGGCGGCACCGCGGCCCGATCCTTCGCGATCTGCAGTTGGAAAACCATCATTTCCCCGGTGCGGAACGCTTGCAGCTGGCGACGTGTCACTGCCGGACGCGGTGGCCGCGCTCATCGAAGGGGCTGCCAAAAAGCCTGAAACTGGCGGCCGACTAACCCCGGCGAACGCGCCTTCCAGCAGGATCGGACCGCCTCTGTCAGCGGCACCGCCGCACTTTCCGTCAACGACCGAAATGGGTCAACTGCTGACCTGAGCGGTCGGCGGACGAGTGTCCGATCGCGGTGGCAAAGCGGAAATGTTCGGGGCGCCTCATCGCGCGAAACCGGTCCCTTCTGCACTGTCGGGGACCGGCCTGGAATTTCTATGCATTGGCACCCTGCAAAAGCGTCAGGCAAAAGAGTCAGTTTCCCGGCACCTGTTGATGTTCCGCGGGTATTGTTTGCCGGACGCAGCGAACGCTCAGAGTGTTTTGCTTGTGGAGCCAGGCGAGATCGGCGGTACGGATCGAGATCGCAGCAGCCAGGACGAGCCGATCAGGGTGTTCGCGGGAGGTCCAATGGGGTCCTGCAGGGACCGAATTGCCGGGGGCAAGATTGGCAAGGGCGCCGCGGTGGACGAAAAGAAGGCCGAGTTCTTCGGGTGGCGGCAGCATCCAGTCGTCGTGGCCGTGTGCTCTCAGGTTGCGACAATGGTCACCGGCATTGAGCCAGGAGAGCAGGACCGGGCTGGTATCCTTGGCCGTCGTGTAAATGTTTGTGAGACCGTCGATGGTTCGGCCGAGGAAAAAGGTTCGGTCCGTGCATTGTTGACCGGCGGCGCGGCAATAGTGCGGATGGCGATAAATGCTTTGGGCGTAGAGGGTAGCCGCAACAGCGAACGCTGTAAGCGCAAGCGCAGCAACGATGATGATGAGGCTATGCTTTTTTGTATTATTCATTCCTATCGACATGTTTGGCCAGCTTGGCAATAAAATCGCGGGTCCGGTCAGGGCCAGCGGATTTGAGAAGTATGCTCACGGCCTCGAAGGCAATGCCTTTCGCGACATATTCAGGATCGCCGCCGCGAGCCATGATCTTTTTGTAAATGGTGTATGTGGCGGCGCGCCCCATTTCCATCTGCGCGATCTGGCCATCTTTCGGTTCCGTCATCAGTTCGGCTTCCGTCCTTTCAAGTGTCTTAGCCCCACATCTTTTCCATGATCTGGTGCTCCTCGTCGCCGACAGCGTCAGCGTAGATCGCCGTGGTTGAGAGCTGGGCGTGCCCCAGCCACTTTTGCACCAGATTGAGCGGGATGCCGGCAGCGACTGCCTGCACGCCGAAACCGTGCCGGAAACCTTTCGGCGAGGCCTGCGGACCCGCTAACCCGGCCCGGTTCAGGATCTCCTGCACGTAGCGCCAAGCGGTCGTACGCGAAAACGGCCATAAGAGCTGGTCGCGTCCGCCGCCCCTTCCGTTCTGCGCTTCCCTCACAGCATGGGCGAGATTGAGCGCGTCGGTCAGCGCCGGCGGAACGGGTACGGCTCGATAGATGCCACGGCGACGCTTCTTCAGCGTCTCGAAAATGATCGTGTGTGAAGTTAGATCGACCCTGTCGGCGGTCAGGGCCAGTGCCTCCGAGATACGGCACCCCGTGTAGGCAAGCACCATGGAGAAGGTCCGGACCTCACGGGGCGCCGTCTCGGCTGCTGACAGGAATGCGTTTCGTTCGGCGGTGGTCAGATATTTCCGTCGACCATCTGGATCATAGAGTTGAAACTGTTCATCCGTCATGTGTTTCAGGATGAACGATACAATTGCTTTCAGTCGATAGATTTTTACAAGTTATCCCGATGTTCTTGCTTGCGGGCGGGAGATAATCTGAAACAGAATTACCAATAGTGTTGCAGGACGCGGCGGAGTAGCCGCCGCGTCCTGCAACCACGCCAGCAAGGTGGCGGCGGAAGTCTATTGGAGGGACTGAGCTTCCGCAGCCCGGCAGCAAAGCTCCCTACAGCCCCCGCGTCAGGTCGAGGACCCGGCGGCACCATTCTTTTAGTTCTTCGGTGCTGGACTCGTCCGCAGGATTGGCGCGCACGGCGGCATGGCTGTCTGCGCGGGAATATTCGTTGATATCGCGCAGCTCTTCGAGCGCACCCTTATAGGGATGATCCTCCGGTGCGTCTTCGAGTGCGCGGATGATTTGATCCAGGCTTGCGTCCGGCACAAATAGCGATGGGTCGCCGCTCCTGTAAAAGTGTTCGCATACCGTCCGCAGCCTCGTCCTGACATGCGATGGGTCGTGCGGTTCGCCTCCGACAAACTCGTCGAGGTTCATTCTTTCGGAAACATGCCGGGGCCGGGTCTCAGCCTCGATGTCATATGGAGCGATCGTCGTGATCCCCGGCGCACCGGTTTGTAGGGCGAGCGATGAAATTATGCCATGATCGATTTTGTCCCAGACGTGCCGCAAGAAATATTTTTCATGCGAGAGCACGATCGTTTGTAAAGCGCGCCCGCATAGTTTCCTGATTTCTATGGCGGTAAACCGCCGGCGGAATTCGTCGAGACTGGTGAACGGATCGTCGAGCACGATGATTGTATCGGCCAATTCGGGATCGGCGTTGACCTTCGCAAGAAAGAGCGCAAGGGCCAGTGTGGACTTGTCGCCGCCGCTGAGCGTATTCCGGAAACTCGGCTTGTCGAGGTCCACGCTGCGCGGCGACACCGGCACTTCCTTGATAAGGATATTGTAGCTGGCCGTGGGCTCCCTTCCCCCGCGATAATCGGGCGCGCGGTAATCGATCCTGAATCCCGCCGCAAGGCGTTTCAGGTAAGTGTTGATCGCCGTGCCGAGGCCGGCGGTGATGGTGCGCTCGTGCTCGTCGAGCGCGGCGCGCACCTCGGCCTTTTCCTTCGCAATCGTTACTCTTTTGGTTTTCCATTCGCCCAGTGTCGCGGCCAGGGCGGCGATATCGTCCTCAAACCGCCGCTTGGCCGCCTGCAACAGCTTGAGTTCGTTTTCGAGGCCGGGCAGCGCTGCCGGGTCAATAGAATCCTTGAGCGTCTTGATGGCCGTAAGGAAGGTTTCGATCTTCGTGTTGGTGGCGGCGAACTGGGTCCGCCCGCCGTCCCACGCGGCAAGTGCCGCATCGGCGTCTGCGCCTGAAACCGTTTCTGTCAGGTTCGTCTGTTTTTGTGAAAAGAGCGTATCGAGGGCGGTGGCGGCGTCCTCCATCTGGGAAATTATGGCATCCGTATCGCCGATATCGGGCGGATCGAGTTTCCCCGCCTCGCGCCAGTACTGGAAATGCCCGGTGGTCTGCTCGGCAAGCCGCGAGACTGTTTGCCGGAAATCTCCGCTCTTATACCGGCCAAGAGTGTCACGGGCCTGCTTGACCGACGCGCCAAGCGCCTTGTAGGCCTCGCTAAAGAAATGCTTGTAGGCCTCGACAAGGGAGCGGTCGGTAAGAGGCTGGCCGCAGAACGGGCAATTATCGGTATGAACGAATGCCATGCCCGTTTCAAGCCAGCTTTCGTGCGCGGTGTCGCCCTGCTGAGGCTCGCATTCATGCGCGGCGATATGGGCGCGGACCCTGGCCAGTGCGTCTTCGGCGATCTCGTCGATGGACTTGCCAAGGTGATCGCGGAGCTTTTCGGTTTCCATTGGAACGGGAAACCGGGACGGTTCGGCGGCGGCCTTGAGTTCCTTGGCGCGCCGGATGCGCTGCACCTGTGAATCCTTGTCGGCGATGGCCTTGTCGATATCCGGGCGGGCTTTGAGCGCGAGGAAAGCGTCAAGCTCCATGGCTGGGAGGCCGATGGTGTGGAGAACGGCTTTCAGTTCGGATTCCGCTGCAGAAATTGCTTTGTTGTTTTCGCGGTTCTCGCCGTCGAGTTCGACGATGCGCCGGACGCGCCGCACGCCTTCCTCGCCGACGACAAGGCCGTATTGCCGTCTCAAGTGATCGGCGGAAACGATATCGCCGGAGAACACATTGTCGTTGATAAAGGCGCTGTCATAGACGGCGATACGCGGGCGCGGGCCGGCCCATGCGCCGTTTTCGAAAACGGCGTTCTGGGTGCCGAAGCGCAGCACGGCTTTTGGCGGCGCGTCTGCGTCCAGGGTCTTGCGCCCGGCCAGAATGGCGGGGTTGTTGGTGGTAAGGGAGCGCAGGATATCGGCAAGGGTGGATTTGCCCCAGCCGTTCTCGCCGAAGATGATGGTGCAACGGTCGAAGGTCGCGTCATTGGTCGGGCGGGCCGTTTCGAACCGCCCGATATTCTGAATGAACTTGACCTCCTTAAGCATCGAGAACCTGCCTGAGCGCGTCCACCAGCGCGTCGCTCGCTCTGATCTTGTACTCCCATAATAACAGCACGTCGCAGCCTAACCAGCCAGAGGGCGCAGATGGACGCGGCGCGGCCTGAAGGCCGGGTGATTTTCGGCATTCTGGCGACGCTGGCCGAATTTGAGCGCGAGTTGATCCGCGAGCGGACAAAAGCGGGGATGGCGGCGGCGAAGCGGCGGGGGCGCTTGGGCGGGGGCGATGAAGGGACGAAACGAAATGGTTGAGGTGAAAGGTTTTTCAAAAGAGGAAGCAAAGAGGCTGGTAGGATCGCCGGTGATGAAGCGTGTCCTGCAAGAAGAAAACCCTGCCTTAAGCCGGGGCAAATCGGCAAGGTCATGGGGGCGAAGGCGCAAAGGCAAGGAGAAACGTAATGGTTCAAAACACTTGGCCGCGTGATCAATACACCGGTGTAGGTGGCGGCAGATATACGGGAGTGGGCGGCGGCATGTACACAGGCGTCGGAGGTGGCGCATACACCGGCGTGGGCGGCGGTCTTTACACCGGGGTCGGAGGGGGAATGTATACGGGCGTCGGTGGAGGTCTTTATACGGGCGTTGGTGGAGGGCTATACACGGGCGTTGGGGGTGGCCTTTATACGGGCGTTGGGGGTGGCCTTTATACCGGAGTTGGCGGGGGCCTTTACTCAGGTCCGGGAGGCGGTCTCTACACAGGCCCCTGTGAAAACCCCTACAGAAGCAACATACCGCCTTGGCCCGTATTCATTGAGTATCTGGAGAAACATGGGATGAAGGATATCGCAGAGATGCTCAGGGGGCATGGTCTGTAAAATCGACTGCTTCCTTGGAGGTCTTGAATTCTGCACGCGATTCCGCGCCAACGTGCCGCGCTGCTCGGCGTCACGTGGCGACGCTGCGGCAGGCGCTGTATTCACGGGCAAGCCGGATGCGCCATGTAATGGAAAGTTGCAGCCAGTCTGTCGAAACGTCGGGGCGTTTCATTTCACCTTCGTGCAATCGTCCACGACGCGCAAAAGCACGTCGATGAAAGCGCCTCTCACCTCGGCCTGCTTGGCGTGGTCGAGTTTGCGTTGATATATCCGCCGCGCGTTATCGCACGGTGGATTTTGATTTTTTTTGGAAGATAATTGATGCGACGGCTCGGGTAAGCACGCAGGTTTTGCACGCTCCAAGCTCTTGTTTTCACTGGCTTCCGAACAGCGCGCAAAAGTCTTGATTTTTGCACGGTCAGGCGCGGCGAATCTGGTCACTTGGGAGCTTTCTAGGCAACAGCTCGATTCCTCACCTTATCGAGAAGTTGGACAAGCTCTTTGACTTCCGCAGGCGGGAACAGGCCGCTGACGCCTTGGTCGTCGAAATCTGTAAATGGGCTTTCATAAAGACGGCGCGGGTCTATAACGCCGCGCTCGGTCAGATAGTCGAGAATCAGATTGATGAACTCGATCTGGTTGGCGTTCAACGTCCGCCCGTCCATGAATTTAGCCAAGGCGCGCTTGGCTGCCTCCCGGTCGAGCCCGATAAGCGAGCGGATGAAGAGCCCAAGCCCCCCTTCGGTGCGGATGTGTTCCAGCTCGTCGGCGCTGCCGACGCCCTCATCGAGGAATATGCTCTCCAACTCGGCAAGATCCTGAGGCGTGAGCTGCTCGTTCCGTTTCAGCTTCTGGATCGTGATGTGATCCTGGTGCTGGGACAGGAAGTGACGCACCTTCATCAGAAAACGTGCCTTGTCGGTGCCGGAGCCAGTGATCGGCAATTCGACATCAACGCCCGCGCCTATCTCGTCTTCAAAGTCCGTATAAACGATCTTGCGGGCGTCAGGCTCGATCAGCTTAACGAGGCTGCGCAGACGGCGACGCAGGTTCTCCAGAATTGGCAGATTGATCCCCTGCCAGTATCCGTCGGTCTGCACCTCCAGGATCAGTGCCATCTCGGCAGCAACCATCGGGACATTGCCCAGCTCTTCGAGCTGCGAGGCTATGCCCATGATCCGGGATTGCAGATTTACGAAACCAGGATCGGCATGCAGGACCGCGAGCTGTGTCATCAGGATCAGGTAATCGAACTGCTTCGCAGCCAAATCATCGTCCACAAGCGCGCTCGGCAGGCCTGCAACCTGCTCGGCCAGCTCCGCGCGGGCTTCGGGTGTCAGCTGTTCCCAAGCTTCTTTTGCCTGGAATTTCTCGACAAAGCGGCGCTTCGGCCGGACAATGAAATTGTCGAGGCTCATGCCCGCGACCTCATCGAATAGCCGCCCGGCTACGCTCTTGCGCAGGGTAATCAATGGCTCGATGTCGGCTTCACTGACCATCTGATCAATCTCGCCGATCAACTCGACGCGGGCGACAAACAGCTTCTCGCTCAAGGATGCGCCCAGGGCACCGTCCGTCATGGCCGGGTTCTGGTTGAAGAACTCAAAATTCTGACAGAAATCAAAAACCAAAAACTGGTCTTTATGCCGCCCTGGTCCGAACAGGTCCGGGCGCAAGCGCGTGCCGCGACCGATCATCTGCCAGAACTTTGTTTTGGAGCGGACAATCTTAAAGAAGACGAGGTTCACAACCTCCGGCACGTCGATGCCGGTGTCGAGCATATCAACCGAGATCGCGATATGCGGCGCCCGATCAGAATTGGAGAAGTCATCGATCAGCGACTGCGCGTACTCGGTCTTGAAATCGATGACGCGGGCAAAATGCCCCTTCAGGTGCGGGTAATTCGCATCGAACCGTTCCGCGATGAACATGGCGTGGTTGTGGTTCTTGGCGAAGACGATGGTCTTGCCGAGCCGGTCGCCGTCCTCGACCTTCAGCCCGTGGGTCATGACGTGCTCCAGCACCTTGTCCACGGTGTCCGCGTTGAAGAGCCATTTGTTGACGGCTGTGGCGTCTACCTGGTCAGGAACCTCGCCATCCTCGGCCCATTCGAGCGCGTCCCATTCCTCCTTCTCCTCCTCGGACAGATCGTCATACTTGATGCCCTCACGCTGAAACTTCAGCGGCACGGTGACAGCCTTCGGTGGCACTAGAAATCCGTCCGCAACGGCCTCATCCAGATCATAGGAATCTGTCGGTACACCGCGCTCCAGCTCGAACAGCGCGTAGGTGTCGCGATCAATCTCATCGCGCGGCGTCGCCGTCAGCCCGACCAGCAGGCTATCAAAATAGTCAAAGATCGCGCGGTATTTGCGATAGACGGAGCGATGCGCCTCGTCGATGACGATCAGGTCGAAGTGGCCAGCACCGAAGCGGCGCACCCCGTTCTGCACATCATCAATCAGCCCGACCATGGTCGGATAGGTGGAGACGTAAACGCGTCCTTCTGTTGCCTTGTCGGTGATGAGATTGACCGGAGCAACGTGAGGCAGGTGCGTCTTGAATGCTCCAACGGCCTGTGTCACGAGGGCAACACGGTCAGCAAGAAACAATGCGCGTTTCACCAAATTCGCGCGCATCAGCTGATCGATCAGGGCGATGACGGTGCGGGTCTTGCCCGATCCCGTCGCCATCACCAACAGCGCCTTGCGCTGATGATCCTTGTCGAAGGCTTCGCCGATTCGGCGAATCGCGCGCGTCTGGTAAAACCGCTCAACAATCCCCGTGTCGATCTCAACGGTGGCAAGCGACTTCCGGGTGGTCCGGCGCTGATGCAGCAGCAGCAGCTCGTCCTTCTTCAAAAAACCCTGGACAGGCCGCGGCGGGTAGGTCGCGTCATCCCAAAGCCAGTGCTCATAGCCGTTGGTGTAGAAGATGAGCGGGCGGCGGCCGAACTGCGTTTCCAGGCAGTCGGCGTAGAGTTTTGCCTGCTGCTGGCCAACACGTGCATCACGCTTGGTCCGCTTGGCTTCAACGAGGGCCAGCGGCTTGCCGTCGTCTCCCCAGAGAACGTAATCAACGAAGCCCTCGCCGGTATCGTTGGGCATGCCGGTGACTGGATATTCGCGGTCGCGCTCCTGATCGAGCGTCCAGCCGGCCTCATGCAAGAGCAAATCGATAAAGGCATCGCGAGTCTGCGTTTCGTTGTAGTCATGGGTATCCGCCGCCGCCTGGTTGGCCTTCTTCACCGCAGCGATTTCAGCCTGAAGCCGCGCAATCTCAGCTTCCAGTGCGGACCGCTGCTGCTCTGTCTGAACGCGGGCAACTTCGGCCTGTTCGTGGGCCTTGGCCTTTTCGGCATAGTCTTTGGCCACCGCCTGCAAGCGGGCAAGCGTCGTCGCTTCGACATGGGCGGTCTTGGGCAAAGCCTCAGGCGCGAACTGCCACCCCGCTTCCGGCTTGACGCCCTTAGCGTAGGTGCGAACAAGCCAGTAGGAAAAATGAAACAGCTCGCGCAGCGCCGTCGTCGCCGCCAGCGCGGAAACCGGGCGCGTATCATGCACCGCCCGATTGCCCAGGTCCTTTACGATGCGCGCCTTGGTGACGAGGGCATTGCCAACCAAAGCGCGAAAGCTCGCCTCATGGATGAGCGCTGATAAAGCATCGTCGTAAGGAGAACGCAGCGAACGGTCGTGCGAATACATCCACTTGATCGCCGTCTCCAGCGCCAGCCGCGCGTAGAAGCACGTCGCACGCGGATCACTGAGCGCGGCAGTTTCCGCCTTCCGGGCATGGTCAAAGACCGGTGCGAATTCGGCTTTGAGGAAGGCGAATTGGCTCATCCGCCCCCCTCACTGCCAAGCTGTCTTTCGAGGGACTGGCGAACCAAGCCGACCACATAAGGCAATTCGTCAAGACTGCTCAGTCGCACCTCAACGTCGCCATTGCCCCAACGGCCCAGGCCGGACACGTCCTTGCACAGTCCTTTCGGGTCGCTGATCTCGGCAAAGCCCATATTCAGGGATAGGCGAAGCTGCTTTGCCTGCGGGACCACATCGACGAAGTTGGTCTCGGCCTTGTAAGCCACATAAAGCTTCAAGAACTCTTCGCTGACACAGGGGTCTAAAACGAGCACCTCTTTGCGGAAGCCCTCGAACAGTTCCCGCACATTGGCCGTTAGCAGGTGGGGATGATCCTCGATCGAATAGGTGGCTGTCTCAGCCGCCTTCGGCCGGTAGGCCGCAAGAATCTCGGAGGGTAGCTCCGGCGCCGGCCAGACGTTCGGCGCCATCGCCGCGAGCTTGGCGGCACGCGCCTTAATGGCGGTTTCATTCCATCGGTCGAGTTGGCCAAGCCCCTCATTTACCTTCAGCGGACTTTCGCAAAAGCCGCCGGTCATGTCGCGCTTTTCAAGGAACGGCCGGTCGCTGTACTCCGAATTGTAGCCGGTCAGGGTCAGGTTGCCGAGCGTATGCAGCCAGGTTTGGTGCACGCGCTCCCACTCCGGCCCCAAGACGCTTTTCCAGGATGCAGACAGGGCTTCGTTCTGCGGCATGATGTGCTCGATGGTGTATTCATCAACCGCGACGCGCTCCTTTCGCCCGTGATTTTCAAAGCGGCGCAGCCAGTAGCTCCGACTGCGGAAATTGTACAGATCGCGCGTCTGCATATCGCGCTGGAATTCGTCATCTTTGGGGAAGCGTCGATAGGACGGCAGATTGAGGAAGTGGGCTTTGATGCTCTCCAGATACCGATCCTTCTTCAGCGCCTTGGTGAAGGTCGCAAAGGTCTTGTTCATCGAGTTGGTCGGGATGGCGCAGATTGCCCGGCGGAAGACATAGGCCTCGACGAGCCGGACGGCTTCCACGAAATCTGCCCTGGGTAGCACGTGTGTCGCGTAGTCGTCATAAAGCTCAAGGAGGAACGGATAAGCGACATCAACCTTCAGCTCCCGAAGGTCATGCAGCGCGAGCTTGAGCTCGCCGTCGGGTTCATCCCCTAGCGCCATGGCGCAGAAATACCGCGCAAAATCGCGGATATCTTTGACCAGCGCCTCAATACCGGCCTGCGCCGATTTCGGTGAACGGGCATGCCCCTTGAAGGCCTCGTAGACCTCATCTAGGCGCGGAATCTCGCCGGTCTTCACCGTCAGATAGTGACGCATGAAGGCATCGAAATGCGTGCCGTAGGCCTCCTGCCCGAAGGCCAATTCCATCGGGCGCCAGAACTGCTCGTACAGCCGCGTCTGAAGCACAGGGTCCAGCCCCATCAAGATGAAATTGCGAATGAGATCGGCCTGGCTCAGTTCCCGGCCTGTCGAGTTCATGCTTTCGAAAATGAGCTGCGGGTTGTCCTGGTCGCGGTTGAGAGCGATGTCCACGACGACAAGTTTCGCGAGACCGTTGCAAACCACAGTGAGGTCTCCCTTGCAGCCAGCGATCAGATCCTCGAACAGGGCAAAATTCTGCATCACCCGGATGGAATGATGTTCCGGCTGCTCATCGCCGGAAACTATCGTGGTCAGCGTCGTCTTGTCGGTTTGCGACAGCAACAGCTTGAAATGACGTTCTCCCGTCTCTTCCGGGTTGAGCAGATAGTAGTTGCGCAGCTTGCGCGCGGAGAAGCCGTCCACCGGCTCCGTCTCGCCAAGCGCATTGGCGAGAGCCGCGAGCAATAGAGTGACCGTGGTCAAACGCTGCTGCCCGTCGATCACCAGCAGCGGCGCCTGATGGGAGACCTGGGATAGACCGGCTTCGATGTAGACGATTGAACCAATGAAATGCACCGATATCGCGTCGTTGCTACCGGTACGAACGATGTCATCCCAAAGCTGACGGCACTCCTTGTCGGTCCACGAATAGGTGCGCTGATAGATCGGGATCACGAACTGAGGTGATTTCTTCAGGAATGCAAGAAGCGCAGCTTCAGTCGCTTTCATCCTATAGATCCCCGCGAAAGGCACGGTGTTGGAAAGAAGCGAAGAGCAGCTCAAAAAGAGTAATAGACCTGCGTAAACTACTCATCGCCTGCTCAATCTCACGAATTCTAGATGAAAATTCTTGTTGCTTGTCAATCGGCGGATACGGAACCTCAATATTATTAAGATTTTTTTGTGTTAATTTAGGTTGCGCGCTTCCAGAAACATATTTCTTTAGGTCTATTGATTCTATAAAGAACTCTAGATAACGTAAATCAGCTTCATTATTGTAAGACAGAACGTGAGCATGATTGTTGACCCAAAATTTTCCGTCCGCCATGAAGGCAACAGGTGACGAGCGGGCTATCAGATTGGCACCATCTTCCCCAATCAACAGATGGGTTCCTTCAAATATGAAATTATCTACAAAATCTATAATTCCGGACGCACCATAATAAGGGAATTCCCCCCCCATATCCTCACGATCAGCCAGTTTTACTGGTATCCGTCGACCGTCTTCATTTCGAGCCAGCGTTTCAAATTTTCGGATCGGCCACCCCTTCGAATTAGAAACTGGATCACCAAACATCTCATAGAAAACCGCCTGGCCGAGTTCGTTGAGGCGGTCGAAGGCACGCTGGCGCAGGCGGCGCAGCGCATCGGCCTGATCAAGGATCGCTGCGATGCGCTTCTGCTCATCGAGCGGCGGGAGAGGGATTTTGGATTGCTTTACAATCTTGTCGGACACGGCTGGATAGCTCTGGCCAGTCGCCTGCTTCACCATGTCTGCAACGAAGCTCGGCGATTGAACCCAGTGAAATAAATAACGTCCTGAGAGCCGGTTTTGGTCTGGTCGAAGTACGCAGAAACCCGTCGAAGCTGTCGCTCCCTCTATCTCATCGGGAACAAATGCGACCGCGTTCAAGTTTGGCCTGACTGTAGAGACGAGCACGTCGTCAGCGCAGACTAGCTGGCGTGCCCGACTAGGCGCTTCAGAAGTCGGTATCTCGCCATTTACGGTAATCCTCTTTTCATCCTGCGAGACACTACTGATATCAATATATCGAAACGTGTCGTCGTCGCTGTCACGACCAGGGTTCCAGGTCTGAATCGGCTCGACACATTCGCCGATGGGAACAGCTTTGATCTTTGTCGGACTCATCCCAGCATCTCCTCCAGCTTAATGAGGCCTTCGGAAATCTCGCCCTCGATGGCGCGTAGCTCTTTGATGATCTCGGCAGGTGGAGCATGTTCGGCTTCTTCGTGCTCGACTTCCTTGTAACGGTTGAGAGAAAGGTCATAGCTGCCAGTTGCAGCGATCTCGGCCTTCGGCACGCAAAAGCTCTGCGCCGTGCTTGGCCTGGTGCGTTCGTTTTCGTCGCGCTCCTCCCACCTCATGAGCACATCGGGCAGGTTGTTCTTCGCGTGCTCGTCTTCGCTCAGAGCTTCGGCAGGCGTCGGCCCGAGCTTCTCCGGCGACAAGAGCGCATTGCGCTTGTCGTCAAGCGAGTAGCCATCGGCCTGAAGATCGTAGAACCAGACGTGATCGGTGCCGCCTACGCCAGTCTTGGTAAAGGCGAGGATCGCGGTCGAAACGCCCGCATAGGGCCGGAACGCACCGGACGGCAGCTTGATGACAGCATCCAACTTATGCTCCTCGACAAGCATCCGGCGGATTTCTTTATGCGCCTTGGAAGAGCCGAAGAGCACGCCGTCGGGGACAATCACCGCCGCCCTGCCCCCCGTTTTGAGGAGGCGCAGAAAGAGCGCGATGAACAAAAGCTCGGTCTTTTTCGTCTTGACGACCTGCTGAAGGTCTTTAGCGGTCGCCTCGTAATCGAGCGAGCCCGCGAAGGGCGGATTGGCGAGGATCAGCGAATATGTGCCGGCATCGGCCGTATGGTCCTGGGCCAGGCTGTCGCGGTAGCTGACATCGGGATTTTCGACCCCGTGCAGCGTCATGTTCATCGCCCCGATCCGCAGCATGGTCGGGTCAAAATCGAAGCCGTGGAACATGCGCTCATGGAAGTGCTTGCGCATGTTCTCGTCGCGAAACAGGGCGGCGTGATGCTGGCGGAGATACTCCCCGGCGGCAACGAGGTAGCCGCAGGTGCCCGCGGCGGGATCGCAGATGACATCGTCCGGCGTCGGCTCGGTCAGTTCGACCATGAGCTGGATGATGTGGCGTGGCGTGCGAAATTGACCGTTCTGACCGGCGCTCGCGATCTTGCCGAGCATGTATTCATAGAGGTCGCCCTTGGTGTCGCGATCCTCCATCGGGATTTTGTCGAGCATCTCGACGGCTTTGGCCAGCAGTGCCGGGTTGCTGAAGCCCAGCCGGGCGTCGCGCATGTGCCGGCCATAGCTTGATCCTTCCTCACCCAGAGTCCGCAGGAAGGGAAAGACGTGTTCATCCACCACCGTCATCATTTCGCGCGGCTCGAAATTCGTGAACCGGGACCAGCGCATATCGGCGTAGGGGCGTCCCTTGTCGTCCGCCCCTTCGGGAAAGACACGGCGTTCCATCGGAATGCCGAGCGTTTCGGCTTTGCTCTCTTCCAGAGTATGCAGTTCATCGAGCCTCTTGATGAATAGCAGATAGGTGATCTGCTCGATCACCGAGAGCGGGTTTGAAACGCCACCGGACCAGAAGGCATTCCAGATTTGATCGACTTGGTTTTTTATTCCTCCGGTAATCATTCTCTTTCTCGAATCAAAACAGCCCCGGCTGCGCATCGGCCTTGGGCTCAGGTTTATACCGCGCAACATCGATCTCGCCTTCCCGCTTGCGGGCCTGGGCGATGTCGTAGCTGTTCTGCATCCGCATCAGCGTGTCCATGCTGACGCCGAACGCTTTTTCGACGCGCAGCGCCATGTCCGGGGACAGTGCGGAATGCTCGTTCAGGAAAGCCGAGAGCGCGGCGCGGGTGATGCCAAGCGCCTTGGCGGCAGCCGTCACCGAAAGCCCCATCGGCTCGACGATTTCGCTGCGCACGAAGCCGCCGGGATGCGGCGGATTCTTGAGCCTGTAGTTTCCGGTCGCGGTCATGGCGACCCTCCTTTCAGTGGTAGTCCTCATAATCGAGGTCGATGATCTCGATTTCGGTTTCATCGACCCGGAATGTGATGCGCCAGTTCTTGGAGACGAAAAGGCTCCACGCGCCCTTGCGATCTCCGGTGAGCCGATGGGCTTTCCAGCTCGGGATCGTCTGCAATTCCCTGGCGCTTTCCATGTCTTGCAGGAAAGCGAGGATCTTGCGGATTTTATCGACAAGCGGGGCCGGCAATCCGGTGCTGCTGTCGTCCTCAAGCAGTCGGCGCAAGCCTTTGTGCTTCACATTCCGAATCTTCATTCATTTCAGGATATCAGGCAGGACAGAGCTATGTCAAGTGTCGCTTGACGGTTTACATATCTCTGATGCTCCAATTTGGTTTGCCTTACGTCTCTTAAACGGATCGAAACACAGGGCGGCAATCGGCGCGGGGTTCGAAGCAGGAAGAGCAACGGGCGCATGATCTCGCGGTGTGCGGGGCTGCACGTCCGCAGCCGGAACGGGCGGCTGTGGCGGGCTCGATCAGCGGGACAGAGGCAGAGCCGCTCTCGGTAAATTGGGGCGCGGCGGCGTCAGCCGCCATTGTCACGCAACCATTCCAGCATGGTTGGCTCGGCGTAGCGGCCTGATGCGGCACGCTCGATCTTGGGGCGGCTGTCCTCCTTCAGCTCGAACAGCGCAAGCTGGCGTAGCTGAGCCGCACGCCATTCCTCAAGCTGCGCCTTGCGCAATTCACACAGGCGTTTCCAACTGAAGGCGTGGCCGTCAACAATGAGGATGTCTGGCTTACGCATGATATCAGCCGGGACAGCCGCCGCCTAAGCGGCGGCTGCCTCCCCTGCACCGCCATCCTGCAAGCACTCTGCGGACGGATTCACGTCCTTGGTTCCCTCGGACGATCCGACCGAATGCAGGTAATCGACGGCGCGCTGCGCGTGGGCGGCGGCGGAAAAGATCGCACGGGAGTCATTTTTCAGGGCTTTGAGCCACGAGCCGATATAGGCGGCGTGGTCCTCGCGGTCATCAAGGCGCAGCCCGAGATCGGCGCACAGGAACGCTGCGCCCAACTCGGCGACATATCCTGACAGTCAAGCTTGAAATGCGCAATTTAGCATGCAGGAGACGTTGATGTTTGGCGCGGCGAAGGTCTCAAATGAGCCCGATGCGGACACCGAACCATCGGGAAGCTCCCAACAATTCCTGTCACC